>NZ_JAWPOM010000004.1:0-50730 GCF_033344285.1 Vibrio sp. 779(2023) | reverse complement strand
AGGAGAGACTTGAACTCTCACACCTTGCGGCGCCAGAACCTAAATCTGGTGCGTCTACCAATTCCGCCACTTCCGCATCTATTCCTAACTGCTCTGATAAAAAGAACATTTAGGAATGGTGGCTACGACGGGATTCGAACCTGTGACCCCATCATTATGAGTGATGTGCTCTAACCAGCTGAGCTACGTAGCCAAAACCATATTTTTTGTTCTCAACGCTTTGTTGCCTTGTCGTTGGGAACGGCGCGCATTATGCGAAGTTGAGTGAGATCCGTCAACAGTTTTTTTTAATAAATTTCGGAAAAAACCTCGTTCGCTTCCTTTTTAAACAAAGAGGCGTGTTTATGATCTAAAACTGGAAATAAATTAGCTTGCAGTTGCGTAATTTATTTTTGTTCATTTACTTAAGGTATTAAAAAAGCCAGCTTAACAGCTGGCTTTTAGTGTAAATGAAGTGTTTAGAATTCATTCATTTAATTAAACATTGAAGCGGAAGTGTACAACATCGCCATCTTTTACGATGTAGTCTTTACCTTCTAGACGCCATTTACCTGCGTCTTTTGCGCCATTTTCACCATTGAATTGGATGAAATCGTCGTAACCAACTACTTCTGCACGAATAAAGCCTTTCTCGAAGTCAGTGTGGATCTTACCTGCCGCCTGAGGCGCAGTTGCACCAACAGGGATTGTCCAAGCACGTACTTCTTTAACACCTGCTGTGAAGTAGGTGTGTAGAGTCAGTAGTTCGTAACCAGAGCGAATTACACGGTTCAGGCCCGGCTCTTCGATCCCCATATCTGCTAGGAATTCTTCGCGATCTTCATCTTCTAGTTCAGATAGTTCAGATTCGATAGCTGCACATACAGGTACAACGACATTGTTTTCTTTTTCTGCGAACTCACGAACCGCATCTAGATATGGGTTATTTTCGAAGCCATCTTCGTTTACGTTTGCAATGTACATAGTTGGCTTCAGTGTTAGGAAGTTTAGGTAGCCGATTGCTGCTAACTCTTCTTTAGATAGCTCAACTGTGCGTGCCATGCCGCCTTCAGTTAGTACTGGTAACAGTTTTTCTAGTACGGTTAGTTCAAATTTTGCGTCTTTATCGCCGCCTTTTGCCTTCTTCGCGTTACGTTGAATCGCTCGCTCACAAGAATCAAGGTCAGCCATTGCAAGTTCAAGGTTGATCACTTCGATATCTTCGATAGGTGAAACTTTACCTGAAACGTGAACAATGTTTTCGTTTTCAAAACAGCGTACAACGTGGCCAATCGCGTCTGTTTCACGGATGTTAGCTAGGAATTTGTTACCTAAACCTTCACCACGTGATGCACCAGCAACAAGACCAGCGATGTCCACGAACTCCATCGTCGTTGGAAGAACTCTCTGTGGGTTAACGATCTTAGCTAGTGCGTCTAGACGTAGATCTGGCACAGGAACCACACCAGTGTTTGGTTCAATGGTACAGAACGGGAAGTTTGCTGCTTCGATACCCGCTTTAGTTAGTGCGTTGAACAGAGTTGATTTACCTACGTTAGGTAGACCAACGATGCCACATTTAAAACCCATGATAGTAACCTTATTCAGCTTTGAACGTGTGGAGGCGATTTTGTGCTTTAGATAGGCCATCCTTAATCAGGATATCTAGACAACGAACAGCCTCATCAGCTGCTGCATCTAAAAGCTCTTGCTCTTTAGCTGGCGCTTTACCTAATACAAAACCCGCCACTTTATCTTTGTGTCCCGGATGACCAATGCCAATACGAAGACGATAAAAATCTTTGTTATTGCCCAGTTTGCTAATGGTGTCACGCAGACCGTTGTGTCCACCGTGACCCCCACCTTTTTTAAACTTAGCGACACCTGGCGGTAAGTCTAGCTCGTCATGAGCAACCATGATCTCTTCAGGTTTAATTTGATAAAATTTCGCAAGCGCTGCGATCGATTTACCTGATAGATTCATGAAGGTGGTTGGGATAAGCAAACGGAGATCCTGGCCATTGACCATAATGCGTCCTGTTAGACCAAAAAACTTTGGTTCGTTCTTCAGTGTAACGTTGTGAACGCGTGCTAATTCTTCTACAACCCAAGCGCCCGCATTGTGACGAGTTCTGGCGTATTCTGGTCCTGGATTAGCAAGACCAACAAGAAGTTTGATTTGTTGACTCAAGGTTAGGATCTCTCTGGAATCTCAAAAAGCGCAGTATGATAGCACAGAAAACTCGCGGTGGGCGACCAAGGGATTTTCTAGTTATCAGTACAAATAAAAAAACACCCCAAAGAGGGGTGCTTTTGAAATCAGTGTAACTGAAATGTTCGTATTAGTTGAACATTGCAGAGATTGACTCTTCGTTACTGATACGACGAATCGCTTCAGCCAGCATGCGAGATAGGCTTAGTGTTGTCACTTTACCTGTTGCAGCCATCTCTTTAGACAGAGAGATAGAGTCAGTTACGATAACTTGGTCAAGAACTGAGTTCTTGATGTTATCCGCAGCGTTGCCTGAGAATACTGCGTGAGTAGCGTAAGCGAATACACGCTTAGCACCGCGCTCTTTTAGTGCTTCAGCTGCTTTACATAGTGTGCCACCTGTGTCGATCATGTCATCAACGATCACACAGTCACGACCTTCAACATCACCGATTAGGTTCATTACTTCAGAAACGTTTGCACGTGGACGACGCTTATCTACGATTGCGATGTCGATGTCGCCTAGTGCTTTTGCTGTTGCACGAGCACGAACAACGCCACCTAGGTCAGGAGATACCACTACAGGGTTATCTAGACCGCGAGCCTGCATATCTTCAAGTAGCACTGGCGTGCCGAAGATGTTGTCTACAGGTACATCGAAGAAGCCTTGAATTTGCTCTGCGTGTAGGTCGATAGTTAGAACGCGGTCAACACCAACGTTAGATAGGAAATCAGCAACAACTTTTGCAGTAATTGGCACACGCGCAGAACGTACACGACGGTCTTGGCGAGCGTAGCCGAAGTAAGGGATAACTGCAGTGATACGGCCTGCTGAAGCACGGCGCATTGCATCAATCATAACAACCAATTCCATTAGGTTGTCGTTAGTCGGTGCACAAGTGGATTGAATGATGAAAACATCGCTACCACGAACATTCTCATTGATTTGAACTGCAACTTCGCCATCAGAAAAGCGAGAAACAGATGCATCACCAAGAGAGATGTAAAGACGATCAGCAATACGTTGGGCTAGTTCAGGTGTTGCGTTACCAGCAAATAGCTTCATATCAGGCACGGTGGAAACCTCGGGTTTGCGTCCAGTTTAAATAGGTCGGTGTGAGGCTGATTGGTATTCAGCCAAAGTCTCTTTTAATGGCGAAATATTGCGCCCTTGAGCGACAAATGCCGAGACTTTATCAGAGAGTTGTGCAAGGATAGTTTCTGCTTCAGATTTGCTCGAAAATTCAGCAAAAACGCAAGATCCTGTCCCCGTCAATCTTGACGGCGCGTATTGTAGCAGCCAAGAAAGTTGCTTATCAACCTCTGGGTAGAGCATTCGTACAATTTTTTCGCAATCGTTTACGCTTGGCGTATTTGAAAGTGTTTCTAGATCTCGTTTTGGGGTGTTTCGCGTCAGATCTGGATGACAAAAAACGTCGACGGTTGCGATAGATACATTCGGTCTGACGACTAAATACCATTTTTCTTCGGGATAAGCAGGAGAGAGTTTTTCACCAACACCTTCAGCAAAAGCTGCAAATCCGCGCACAAATACGGGCACGTCTGCGCCTAGTTTTAAACCTATTTCAGCCAGTTCGTCGTCAGTTAGATTCAGTTGCCATAAGTAATTCAGTGCCACTAATGCTGTAGCTGCATTCGATGAGCCCCCACCAATGCCTCCACCCATAGGCAGCACTTTCTGTAGCTCAATATGCGCGCCAAAAGGGCAGTTTGAGTAAGTTTGAAGCGCGGTTGCAGCTTTCCAAATTAAATTGTCTTGAAGAGGCACACCTTCTATCTCTGGAGAAATCGTAATATCACCAGAATGGTTCGCTTGAATGGTGAGCTCATCGCCGTGATCGACGAATTGGAATAACGTTTGTAACTCGTGATAGCCATTCTCTGTACGGCCGTTGATATGTAGAAAGAGATTCAATTTCGCTGGTGATGGCCAGCGTGTTGAAAGTTCAATCATTGGGTGATGTTCCATTTTGTGATCACTAGATTTATTTTGACATCAGCAGTGGTGAGTTTCAGCTTATTTGGCAGAGGGAGAGACTGTTCATGCCATTGAACGTCGCCATATCGTTGATATGCAATACTCCAATCATTTAAACCAATTTGTTTGTTTAACGCTTGCAGTGTATTGGTTGGAGACAGTTGGAATTTGTCGGCATCGGTAGGTAGACCTAATAGCCAGTCAGGCATGTGATCGACGGGCATCATTAACCCTGTAAGACGGTAAATCAGCTGGTTAGCACTGCGAGAAGAAAGGACCTGATCGTCGTAAGTTTCTACTGTGGCGCCTTGTGGGGTGATGGTGAGCTTTAATGCCGTTTGTCCGAGAATCGTAGTTAAACGCAACTGGCTTAGTGCTGAAGAATGTTTCCAGTAGAAATTTAAATTTTGTCTTTGGTCTGGGCCGATATAACCAAGTTTTCCCGTTGCTTGAAAATCTTGGATGGTCTCGAGTCGTTGCTCATGAGCTTGCCATTCAACGCTGGTAACACTTTCAGGAACGGAGGAACAACCGGCGAGCAGTAAGCTCGACAAGAAAAAAAGAATAAAGGAGCGTAACGTCATGTTTGATGGCTTATTAATCAGTTTCGTCGGGAATCGCTCACAACTATAGCATTGAAAAGTCGCAGTTAGGAAAACAAATCCGGCTTACCCTTTCAATAAATGCGTGCTTACAGTAAAATTCTGGACCTATTTTATAACCTATCCCAGAGATACCACGTTAGATGTCCTTGCTTGCTATTGGAATTAATCACAATACAGCGTCTGTCGACTTGCGAGAGAAGGTGGCGTTTGGTCCGGATAAACTCGGCCCTGCACTCGAGCAACTTAGAGAGCACGAAGCGGTTAACGGCAGTGTGATTGTTTCAACCTGTAACCGAACCGAGTTGTACTGCGATGTTAAGCAAGGAGCGCGAAACAAGTTGATCGATTGGCTTGCTCAATTTCATCAAGTGAGCCGCGAAGATTTAATGCCGAGTTTGTATGTTCATGAAGAACAAGCTGCAATAAAGCATTTGATGCGCGTATCGTGCGGTCTTGACTCTCTGGTGTTGGGTGAGCCTCAAATTTTGGGGCAGGTAAAGCAAGCATTTTCTGACTCGCGAGATCATCAAGCTGTCGATGCCTCGATTGATAAACTGTTTCAAAAGACGTTCTCAGTCGCCAAACGGGTAAGAACAGAGACAGATATTGGTGGTAATGCCGTGTCCGTGGCTTATGCGGCATGTACACTGGCAAAACATATTTTTGAGTCGTTATCAGATTCA
Organism: Vibrio sp. 779(2023); assembly: GCF_033344285.1. Taxonomy (NCBI): domain Bacteria; kingdom Pseudomonadati; phylum Pseudomonadota; class Gammaproteobacteria; order Vibrionales; family Vibrionaceae; genus Vibrio; species Vibrio sp. 779(2023). The sequence continues at coordinate 45,252 of NZ_JAWPOM010000004.1, read as the reverse complement.
ACCGTGCTTTTAGTTGGTGCGGGCGAGACGATTGAATTGGTCGCGAAGCATTTAGCGTCCAACGGTTGCACAAAAATGATTGTCGCGAACCGCACTAAAGAGCGCGCGCAAGGCTTAGCGGACCAATTTGGCGCAGAAGTGATCAGTTTGAACGAAATTCCTGAACATTTGGCGAAAGCGGATATTGTGATTAGCTCAACGGCGAGCCCATTGCCTATTATTGGCAAAGGTATGGTCGAAACGGCTCTAAAGCAGCGCCGACATCAACCTATCTTGTTAGTCGATATTGCGGTGCCGCGAGATGTAGAGTCGGAAGTCGGTGAACTGAACGACGCATATCTGTATTCTGTTGATGACTTGCAATCTATCATCGACAGCAACATTGAGCAGCGTAAAGTCGAAGCGATTCAAGCTGAAGCGATTGTTAGTGAAGAAAGCGCTGCATTTATGACATGGTTGCGTTCACTGCAAGCCGTCGATAGTATTCGCGACTATCGCAAATCAGCCAACGAAATTCGTGAAGAGTTACTAAGCAAAAGTTTGCAATCTTTAGCGGCAGGCGCAGATCCGGAGAAAGTGCTGCGCGAGCTGAGTAATAAACTCACCAACAAACTGATTCACGCTCCAACTCGCGCATTGCAAAGTGCAGCAGAGCAAGGCGAACCAGCAAAATTAACGATTATCCGCCAAACACTTGGCTTGGATGATCTATAACTCACGCTTTTTATTAAGAAAACGACACTATGAAAGCCTCTATTCTGACTAAGCTAGAAACGCTAGTAGAACGTTACGAAGAAGTTCAACATCTTCTTGGTGATCCTGATGTAATTGGAAATCAGGACAAATTCCGTGCTCTATCAAGAGAGTACTCTCAGCTAGAAGAAGTAACCAAGTGCTTCCAAGCTTATCAACAAGCACAAGAAGATCTTGTCGCCGCTGAAGAGATGGCAAACGAAGACGACGAAGAAATGCGTGAAATGGCGCAAGAAGAAATCAAAGAAGCGAAAGCGACGATTGAGCGTCTTACTGATGAGTTACAGATCCTTCTTCTGCCAAAAGATCCGAACGATGATCGTAACTGTTTCCTAGAAATTCGTGCAGGTGCGGGTGGCGACGAAGCGGGTATCTTCGCGGGTGATCTATTCCGTATGTACAGCAAGTACGCAGAAAAGCGTGGCTGGCGCATCGAAGTCATGTCTTCAAACGAGGCTGAGCACGGTGGTTACAAAGAGATGATCGCGAAAGTAAGCGGCGACGGTGCATACGGCGTGTTGAAATTTGAGTCAGGCGGTCACCGTGTACAGCGTGTTCCAGCAACAGAGTCTCAAGGCCGTGTGCATACTTCTGCTTGTACAGTAGCAGTAATGGCGGAAATCCCAGAAGCGGATCTGCCAGAAATCAAAGCAGCAGACCTGAAAATCGATACGTTCCGTGCATCTGGCGCGGGTGGTCAGCACGTTAACACCACGGATTCTGCAATCCGTATTACCCACTTACCAACGGGTACGGTAGTAGAGTGTCAGGATGAGCGTTCACAGCACAAGAACAAAGCGAAAGCAATGGCGGTTCTTGCTGCTCGTATCGTTCAAGCGGAAGAAGAGCGTCGTGCCGCAGAAGTGTCTGATACACGTCGTAACCTTCTAGGTTCTGGTGACCGTAGTGACCGTATTCGTACATACAACTACCCACAAGGTCGTGTGTCTGATCACCGTATCAACCTGACCATCTATCGTTTGAACGAAGTGATGGAAGGTGACCTGCAGAGCTTGATTGATCCTGTGATTCAAGAGCACCAAGCAGACCAACTTGCGGCGCTCGCAGAGAACGGCTAATCGATGAGCCAAGTTCAATCGATTGAGCAAGCACTGAAAAGTGCGACGGCGAAACTGGCAGAAGGCGGCAAAGAGTCGCCTTCTCTCGATGCAGCTGTACTCCTTTGCCATGTCCTTGGCAAACCACGAACTTACCTGCTGACCTGGCCAGAAAAAGCGTTAGAAGCAGAGCAAAAATCTCAGTTTGACGCTCTACTTGAACGACGTTTAACTGGTGAACCCGTCGCTTATATTATTGGTGAGCGAGAGTTTTGGTCTTTACCGTTTAAAGTTTCTCCTTCTACCCTGATACCTAGACCGGATACAGAACGTTTGGTCGAAGTTGCACTCGATAAGACCTACGAGCAAACTGGGCCTATTTTAGATCTTGGAACGGGGACGGGAGCTATCGCCATCGCGCTTGCATCTGAAATGCCAAAGCGTCAAGTGATGGGCGTAGACCTTAAGCAAGAAGCGAAAGCACTTGCAGAGTACAATGCTGAGCAGCTAAACATCAAAAATGTGACCTTTGCTCAAGGCAGTTGGTTTGAGCCTATTACAGAAGGTACGAAGTTTGCTTTAATTGTCTCCAACCCGCCATATATTGATGAAAAAGATCCACATTTATCCCAAGGCGATGTGCGCTTTGAGCCAAAATCTGCATTAGTTGCTAAAGAGAATGGCTTAGCTGATATTCGTCATATCTCGGATCTTGCTCGTCAGTATCTTGAAGTGGGCGGTTGGCTGGCATTTGAACATGGTTATGATCAAGGTGAGGCGGTGCGTGAGATAATGCGTGGCTTTGGTTACCAACAGGTCGCTACGGAAAAAGATTATGGCGGTAACGATCGAGTAACACTTGGTTGTCTGGCCAGTTAATCATGGAAGTCAGCAAACACTAACTAAAAAGAGAAGAAAAATGTACGTAGCTCTAAAACACATACACTTAGTGACGATCGCTCTCAGCGCGACGCTACTATCGATCCGATTCGTGTTAATGATGATGAACTCACCGAAGCGAAATAATCGCTTTTTGAAAGTGTTTCCCCACATCGTTGATACTGCATTGCTAGTGTCAGGTATCGCGCTTATTTTCATTACTGGTTTCATCCCGTTTACCGATGCCGCACCGTGGTTAACAAACAAAATCACCTGCGTACTGGCGTACATTGCGCTTGGCTTCTTCTCATTGAAACTTGCGAAAAACAACCTACTGAAGATATTTGGCTTTTTCGGCGCATTAGGTTGGTTGGTCATGGCTGCAAACATTGCTGTGTCTAAGAGCCCTACGTTATTTGGATAAGACGTCATGTTAGAGTTTTTTGACGAAGATTTTGACAATATACCGTTGGTGGAAGGTGCGCTTGAGCTCAACAAAGCGATTAACCCAGAAACCAAAGTACATTGGGCGAAACAAGAGTTAGAGCGTCTTTACAAAGATGCAGAAGCCACGCTTGTTCATGAAACCGATGAAGAGCAACGATTTGATGCATTCCTACGACTGTTTTTCCACGAGTGGGGATTCAAAGGCGACGAGCAGGAATACTTTATTTCGGACAACAGCTTCATCGATAAAGTGTTGGAGCGCAGAAAAGGTATTCCTGTGAGCTTAGGTTCGATTTTGTTATACCTAGGCAAAAAGCTGGGGTTCCCGTTGAAGGGAGTTACTTTCCCTACTCAGTTCCTGTTAAAAGTCGACTGGATGCATAAGAAGCCAGACTACATCAACCCATTTAATGGTGAGTATGTAGGTGAAAGGATTCTTCAAGCTTGGCTTATTGGCCAGGAAGGACCGCTAGCTCAGCTAAAGGCTGAACATTTTGAGGAAGCTGACAACCCAACAATTATTGGTCGCTGGTTGGCATTGATTAAAAGTGCGATGTTGCGTGAAGAGCATTATACGCTGGCATTACGTTGTACAAATCTTGCTCTAACGTTTGTGCCAGATGACCCATACGAAATTCGTGACCGTGGTTTTATTTTCCAACAGCTAGAGTGCCCTCAAGTAGCGGTATCAGATTTTCAGTACTTTATTGACCAATGCCCTGACGATCCGGCTTCCGAGCTACTAAAATCACAAGTTAATGTGATGAGTGAAACGCACGTCACACTTCACTAATTTTATCGATGTGCCGAACTGTGGCGTATCGTGGACAGAAAAAGAGAATCAAAATGGAACAGAAAATCGTTAATATCGGCGACATTCAGGTTGCTAACGACAAGCCATTCACCCTATTTGCAGGTATGAACGTTCTTGAGTCTCGTGATCTTGCGATGCAGATCTGTGAGCACTACGTAAAAGTAACGGAAAAACTTGGTATTCCTTACGTATTTAAGGCATCGTTTGACAAAGCAAACCGCAGTTCTGTTCATTCATACCGTGGTCCAGGTCTGGAAGAAGGTATGAAAATCTTTCAGGAGCTGAAAGACACTTTTGGTGTAAAGATCATCACGGACGTTCACACTGAAGCACAAGCTCAACCTGTTGCTGACGTGGTAGACGTTATTCAGCTTCCTGCATTCCTAGCTCGTCAAACTGACCTTGTTGAAGCTATGGCTAAAACAGGTGCGGTTATCAACGTGAAGAAACCTCAATTTATGAGCCCTGGTCAAGTGGGTAACATCGTTGAGAAGTTCGCAGAATGCGGTAACGACAAGATCATCCTATGTGAGCGCGGTTCTTGCCACGGTTACGATAACCTAGTTGTAGACATGCTTGGTTTTGGTGTGATGAAAAATGCTTCGAAAGGTAGCCCAATCATCTTTGACGTAACGCACTCACTACAAATGCGTGACCCATCAGGCGCAGCATCTGGCGGCCGTCGTGAGCAGACAGTTGAGCTTGCAAAAGCGGGTCTAGCGACAGGCATCGCAGGTCTATTTATCGAAGCGCACCCAAACCCAGACCAAGCGCGTTGTGATGGCCCATCTGCACTGCCTCTAGACAAGTTAGAGCCATTCTTAGCACAAATGAAATCGCTTGATGATCTGATCAAGAGCTTTGCAGATATAGATATCAAGTAAACGCCAGATGACTGGTGGTAACAAATACTATAGCCAACCGAGTGTTGGCTATTTTTTTATCTGAAAAGCCGTGAATTCTCAAACTTGTTACTGATGAATTTGTTATTGCTAAACAATGCATCATAATTATTAAATCAATGTGTTAGGGTGCACGTGGTTTTCAAATAGATCGAATGCTTAAAATGTGCTTCAGTAATCCCAATAAGAAAAAGGTAAATAAATGAATCAGCGTCTGATGATCAAAACTGTTTTGAGTGCCGCTATCTTGGCCTCGTTAGCTGGGTGTGCTACGCAACCTGCACCAGAATGGAATGCCGATACAACCTATAAATTGACCGTGTTGCACACTAACGATCATCATGGTCGCTTTTGGCAAAATCGATACGGTGAATATGGCATGGCGGCGCGTAAAACGTTAATCGATGATTTGCGCGAAGAAATACAGGCTGAGGGGGGCAGCGTGTTACTGCTTTCTGGTGGTGACATCAACACAGGAGTACCTGAGTCTGATTTACAAGATGCCGAGCCGGATTTTAAAGGCATGAGCAAAATTGGTTACGATGCGATGGCTCTAGGTAATCATGAGTTTGATAATCCATTGGACGTGCTATTCAAGCAGCAAGAGTGGGCAAACTTTCCGATGTTGTCTGCCAATATTTACGATAAAAATACTGGCAAGCGTTTATTCCAACCATATGCGATGTTTAAAAAGCAGGGCATTAAAATTGCGGTCATTGGCCTTACAACCGAAGACACAGCGAAACTTGGCAACCCTGAATTCATTGAACAAATTGACTTCCGTGACCCAAAAGAAGAAGCCAAGAAGCTGATTGCAGAACTGAAAGAAACAGAGTATCCAGATCTGATTTTTGCTGTCACGCATATGGGACACTATGAAAATGGTAATAGAGGCATCAATGCTCCTGGCGATGTGGCGTTAGCTCGTTATTTGAATGACGGCGATCTCGACATGATCGTTGGAGGACACTCACAAGAACCTGTGTGCATGGAAGGTCCAAACGTTATCAAAAAGAACTTTAAACCAGGTGATGAATGTCAGCCCGATAAACAAAATGGTACCTTTATTGTTCAGGCACATGAGTGGGGGAAATATGTGGGACGCGCCGATTACGAGTTTCGTAATGGCGAACTCTCGATGGTGAGCTACGATCTAATCCCTGTAAACTTGAAAAAGAAAGTTAAAGTTGATGGTCAGTCGCAACGAGTCTTGATCCAAGATGAGATTAAACAAGACGAAATGATGCTTGAGTTTCTTCGTCCTTATCAAGAAAAAGGTCAGGGCAAACTAAACGTGAAGATTGCAGAATCTAACGGTAAGCTTGAGGGTGACCGCAATGTGGTTCGTTACCAGCAAACAAACTTAGGTCGATTAATTGCAACGGCTCACATGGAACGTGCGAAAGCAGATTTCGCCGTAATGAATTCTGGCGGCGTTCGCGATTCGATTGCAGCAGGTGAGATTACCTACAAAGATGTGCTGACTGTTCAGCCATTTGGCAATATGGTCTCTTACGTTGATATGACGGGCAAAGAAGTATTGGATTACCTAAATGTCGTTGCAACTAAACCTGTCGACTCTGGAGCTTACGCGCAGTTTGCCGGCATTGCGATGAGTATCAATAATGGTGAGGTAACCAATGTGTTCATTGGTAATAAGCAACTTCGCTTAGATGGTAATTACCGCTTTACCGTACCAAGCTATAATGCTGCTGGTGGAGATGGTTACCCTAAAATCGACGATCATCCAGGGTATGTACATACAGGTTTTACCGATGCTGAGGTTTTGAAGGATTATTTAGAAACACATAGCCCTATTGATGTTAATGAGTATGCCCCTTCAGGTGAAATCACGTATTTAGTTGATACGGCGATTGATCAGTAACCCAACAGATAAAAAGCGATTGACTCAAACTCGCTGATATCATTAACTAAAAGCGCAGATCCAATTCAATCTGCGCTTTTTGTTTTTATGAGGAGAATCTTGATGACTCCGGCCATTAATCTTGCGAAAAAGAAAAAAATTCCACACACGATTCATCAGTATGAGCATGACCCTAGAGCCGATAGTTATGGCTTGGAGGCTGCTGAAGTACTGGGGCAGGATCCGAAAACAGTATTTAAAACCTTGCTGTTCTGCTTGAACGGGGAGCCAAAGAACCTTGCGGTTGCGATTATCCCTGTTGATCAAAAGCTGAACCTAAAACTGGCGGCGAAAGCAGCGAAGGGCAAAAAGGCCGATATGGCTGATCCGGAAATCGCCCAAAAGACCACAGGTTATGTCGTTGGTGGAATTAGCCCACTAGGGCAGAAGAAAGCCTTACCTACTTTTTTGCACGAAAGCGCAGCAGAGCAAGACACAATCTGTGTGAGTGCTGGTAAACGTGGTTTAGAAATTGAGTTAGCCCCGAGAGATTTGCTGAGCTTAACTCGCGGTCAGTTTGCACCTCTTTGTTTGTAAACTCATGACAAATAAAAAGGACGCTCATGAGCGTCCTTTTTTGATCTTGCCTGTCAGTGAAGCGTTACTTCTTCAGACTCAATGTACCACCAGTGCGTTTAGCTGGTTTACTTGGTTTCGCGGCATTTGGGTTCATGTAATGCTGCTTGGGCTTACTCGGTGATTGAGGCTTGTTTACTGAATGCGTATTGCTTGATGCATCTGGTTTACGGTGTGATTTACCATGCTCGCCTTGCGGTCTGCTGCGTTCACCTTGTGGTTTCGCTTTGTAATGTTCTTTAGCTGGACGTCCGCCTTCATCATCACACTGACGACGCTTTTGTTGACCTTTTTTCGAGTTTGGTGCATGACGGAATTCATCAGCATTGTTACCACGGAAAGTTCGTGTCTTCTGGTTACGACGAGCAGTAGAATCTTGGTTTTCTTCACGGCTATCAAACAGCTTCGCGTCGGTCGCTTTACGAATGTTGCGACCTCTAGAGTCTGTTTTTGATGCTTCTTCTGTACCTACCGAGCCTTCACACATTGCTAGGATCTCTGCCACTTCTTCGTCACTTAGATAACGCCATTTCCCATTGGGAATACCATCAAGAGAGATATTCATGATGCGTACGCGACGCAGCTTGAATACTTCATAGCCCAGCGCTTCACACATGCGACGGATCTGACGGTTAAGTCCTTGAGTGAGCACAATACGGAAAGAGAATTTAGTTTCTTTCGTTACCTTACAAGGTAGGGTGACTGTGTCGAGAATCTTAACGCCACTCGACATCTGTTTGAGAAACTCGCCTGTAATTGGCTTGTCCACGCGTACGACGTACTCTTTTTCGTGGCTGTTGCCTGCGCGAAGGATTTTGTTCACGATGTCGCCATCGTTGGTCAAAAAGATCAGACCATCAGAGGGTTTGTCTAAGCGGCCGATCGGAAAGATACGTTTTTGGTGGCCGATGAAATCAACGATGTTTCCAGGGACGTCTCTCTCAGTTGTACAGGTGATGCCTGTTGGTTTATTGAGAGCGATATAAATCGGCTTCTCTTTTGCTGCCACTGGCTTACCATCCACACAAACATCATCACCAGGTAGCACTTTTGTCCCCATTTCAGGTTTGTTGCCATTAATGGTGACACGGCCTTGCTCAATCAGTCTGTCTGCTTCACGGCGTGAGCAAAACCCCGTTTCACTGATGAATTTATTTAATCGTTTAGCGTTGTCTTGTGACATTTTGTCTCCTAACGTTTCACAACGGCGAATGAAGCTCCCTTCCTTTAAGGGGAAGGAAGAATAAGGGCGGGCATTCTAGCATTAGGGTGAAATTTAGCCTAACCGTTTTTGGTGACGTTCGCGGGTTTCTAATTTCTTTTCCGCACTTTTTCTAAGTAGGACGTAAACGGCTCCAGTTCCACCGTGAAAGCGTTGCGCACTATGGACGCATTGGACTTCCTTTATTTGTCGTAGCCAACTGCTAACAAAGCTTTTCATCATTGCAGGTGGATTTGAGCGTTCTCCTCGACCATGGACGATAACGACCGTTCTAATGTCCATTGATAGGCATTGCTTTAAAAACGTCACGACTTCATCGCGTGCTTCTTTCAATGTTTTACGGTGCAAATCCAAGCGAGCTTGGATTGGATACTTACCAAGGCGAAGTTTGCGGTAAACCCCGTCCTGTACACCATCACGTTTGAACTCAACAAAGTCCTCTGGCTTGAGCATTTCAGCGTGATCAAGTGATAGGTATTCTGGGTCATCTTCCGTTAACCAGATTGCTGCTTCGCGTTTTGCGAGCTGTGCTTCTGTTACTTGGTGTACTTTTTTGTGTTCGGTGGTGTCTTGAGTGATTGGCTTTACATCGCCCATCATCTGTTGAAATAGATCAAAATCGTCGTCGTGAGACATAGCAGTAATCTCATTAAGAACAGGGAAGAATAATAGGATTATATCAATGAGTGGTGCATTGAGATCAAATAAAAAACCGGAGTAGGCAAGTAACCGACTCCGGTGCAAAGCGTTTCTAGAGCTAAGCGAGATCTAGTGAGGAGATTTGTCGTTCATGATCTTGTATATGAAGAAACCGCCGTAAAATAACATCAGACCAATTGCCCCAAAAATTACTATCATTGACGATAGACCCACTGCATTACCAAATAGGAGATCAAGCCAAAAGTCCATACGTTTCCTCCAAGATGTTCCCGACAGGAATAAACTAAATGGCGGTGTCTTGTTGCACACTGATCTGGATCAATTATGTTGCTAAGGTTAATAAACTGTATTTTGTTGTGAGTTATCAGTCACATTTTACGTGCTAGTGTTCAGTTATTCATCAAACGAATTAAGACCTAAGGTTTTTTTGTAAAAAGCACTTGCGCCACAGTTCAGAATCCGTAATATACGCATTCGTTGACGGGGACAATTCCTCAGTTAAACATCTCGGTGAATAGCGCAGCTTGGTAGCGCATCTGGTTTGGGACCAGAGGGTCGGGGGTTCGAATCCCTCTTCACCGACCACTTTCAGAAAGCCTGCTCAATGAGCAGGCTTTCGTCGTTTTTAGTGCTAGTAATTTTAGACTTCAATAGTATCGAACCAAATGGGGTTCGCTTGAAGTTAGAACATGGCTCTTCACCGACACGTATTGAGAGGAAGGCTCTACAGAAATGTAGGGCCTTTTCATTTTTTAAGAGCGAGTAAATTTATTACTTGATGTCACACGAGATAGTATTGATAGGAGTTTCAGAAGTAGTGAAACAGACATAAGCGGTCTTTGGGTGATTTGGCCCAATCTTGACGTAACCCGCTTTTAAATCGTCTTCATCAAACGTTACTGAGTGAGATTTGCTTGTATTTCCATCATAGTAAACCGCTTCAAAGCCTTGGTTCATCATATGTGCAACGCGATTTCGAGTGTGGGCTGTTGAAAACGTGATGTTCGCGCAACGCATCATTGGTTTTTCGGTAATAAGAAATTGACCACTCTCTTTATCTAAAACACCGCCTTTTACTTCCGGAGTTATATCAATAGCTTGAAAAGCTTCTACGTTGCATGGCGGTTTAGCATAAGACAGCGAAGAAGTGAGCATAATTCCAATCGTGTATAGGAATAAATATTTAAATTTCATATGAGTTGTTTTGTATCCACTTAGCTTAACGGCGTTTTATAAGAAAGTTTGAATGAATTTTAAATGGTTGTATTTAAATAATTGTATTTAAATGGCATTTTTCAAACAATCACTAGATATCACAATTTGCTTGGCGCGTCTTACCCAGTGGTTTGATGTTAAATCCCCGATTTTTAAGCAGTTCAATCAGGTTATCTTTACCTACTAAATGCAAGCCACCAACAACAACGGTGTAACGACCCGATTGCTGAGGTAGAACACTGCCAGTGTCGAGTTTTTTAGCCCAATCTCGATTACGCTCGTATAAAAAGGCTTGGTTAAACTCTTCTGTTGTATGATCGGTCAAAGAGGCTTCGACCAACATGCTACCATCACCACTCTTCCAACTCTCTATCAAGCATTGAACCAACTCTTCTCCGCCATCATATTCTTCAATTGATGAGAGAAGTATCTCTTTACCGCCTTCTGATTGACCTGCGATTAAATCGATTTGGAATTGCACGGACTCTAGTGGAATGACCGGGATTTGCTTTTTATCAGCGAGTCCTATTAAGTGCATGTCGACCCCTTTATCAGAGACATACCCCAGTTTGTTGACTAAAGCGAGTTGGATGGTGAATGCGGCCATCCAAGGTGGGGAATTTAGGAGTTGAGTTTCTGGCAAACCTAAATCTTGGGCAATTTCAATTAAGTGGCGACGTTGAGCTCTGTCTAAAACATCTTTAGAAAGAATGGTTGTTTGTGGGTAAACCAAGCCTTCAGAATTCCTGACGTCTGCTTCAATAATCAACCCTGCGCTTTGGCTTAAATGCTGGATGACCGTTCTAGGGAGTGGGTACATCGTTTTATCCCCCACATGTACCGAGCCAATAATCATAAGTTCGGTTTCCCCTTTTTTTGCTAACCAATGCTGTGGCTCTGCATAAGATGAAAAAGGAGTCAAAGTAACAAGTAGAGATGATATGAGCGTCAAGAGACGAAACATAGAATGGTCCTCAGATAAGATACCTTTAAACTTTATACGCAAAATAGCGTGAGGTTAAGTGCAATTTCTCCAGTGGGGTATTCGACAAAATCGTCATTTCTAAAAATATTGACGAGTTTTGACGACGAATAAATGAGAGTCACTTCACGAAAGGTAAATAGGTAATTCGCTTACTAATGGCTCACAAAATAATTAGGCGTGATCCAAATCTTACAAAATCAGTCGTAACTCATGAATATAAGTGACCTAGATCGCAGCAAACTCGTCAAAACAAGTTGTTCGATTTTGACGTGTATTGTAACTCCATGAAAATTAGGTTTTTATTATTTTTTCTGAGTGTCATTTTTTGAACTGGATCACTTCCTATTTCTATTTATTTTACGCTTAGAAATAACAGGTTGTATGTTGAATGTAACGGTTAGGCACCTCGCATTTGAGGGGCCGAGATTTTTATCATTGTCGTTTTGAACCACTGACTTTTTTGGGGAAGTAAGATGTTTAAACCTAGTCTGATTGCTGTTTCTGTTATCACTACATTAGCAGGTTGCTCTGCGCTGCAAAGCTCTGAACAACAAGTTGTAAATTCGTTGGCTAATAATCTTGATATTCAATACCAAGTGTTGACTAACCACGGTGCAAACGAAGGTCTTGCTTGTCAGGACTTAGGGGCTGAGTGGGCGTCTTGTAACAAGGTAAACATGACGCTGGTTAACCAAGGTGAAGCGGTTGACTCAAAAGATTGGGCTATTTACTTCCATAGCATTCGTCTGATTCTGGATGTTGAAAACGAACAGTTTAAAATCTCTCGCGTAACGGGTGATCTACACAAACTAGAACCAACAGATAAGTTTGATGGTTTTGCTGCGGGTGAAGAGGTTGTGCTTCCTCTTGTTGCTGAATACTGGCAGCTATTTGAAACTGACTTCATGCCAGGCGCTTTCGTTGCTGCACCAAATGCAGAGCCTAAGATGATCGCTTCTCTTAACACAGAAGACGTTGCATCTTTCGTGACTGGCCTTGAGGGTAACAACCTAAAACGTACGCCAGATGACAACAACGTATTTGCGAGCGCTGTGTCTCGTTTCGAGAAGAACGAAGATCTAGCAAAACAAGACGTATCAACCACGTTACTACCAACGCCAATGTCTGTTGAAGCAGGTAAAGGTACGGTAGATATCGCGGCGGGTATTGCGCTGCCTAAAGACGCATTCGATGCGGCTCAATACGCAGCAATTCAAGGTCGTGCAGAAGTGGTAGGTGTGGATGTTCGTGGTGATCTTCCTGTAAGCATCACTGTTGTTCCTGCAGACTTCACCGGTGAATTGGCAAAATCTGGTGCTTACGAAATGAGCATCAAAGGCGACGGTATTGCGATTAAAGCGTTTGACCAAGCAGGTGCTTTCTACGCAGTACAATCTATCTTTGGCCTGGTAGATAGCCAAAATGCTGATTCTCTACCACAACTGTCTATTAAAGATGCGCCGCGTTTTGATTACCGTGGTGTGATGGTGGACGTGGCTCGTAACTTCCACTCTAAAGACGCAATTCTTGCAACGCTTGACCAAATGGCCGCGTACAAGATGAACAAACTACACCTTCACCTAACGGATGATGAAGGCTGGCGTTTAGAAATCCCGGGTCTGCCTGAGCTGACTGAAGTGGGTGCTAACCGTTGTTTCGATTTGGAAGAGAAAAGCTGTTTACTGCCTCAGCTTGGCTCAGGCGCAACGACAGACAACTTTGGCTCTGGCTTCTTCAGCAAAGCAGACTACGTGGACATCTTGAAGTACGCGAAAGCGCGTAACATCGAAGTGATTCCTGAAATCGATATGCCAGCGCACGCACGTGCAGCAGTGATATCAATGGAAGCACGTTACGACCGTCTGATGGAAGAAGGCAAAGAAGCCGAAGCGAACGAGTACCGCCTGATGGACCCTCAAGATACATCGAACGTAACGACGGTTCAGTTCTACAACAAGCAAAGCTTCATCAATCCATGTATGGAATCTTCCACTCGCTTTGTTGATAAAGTGATTTCAGAAGTAGCAGCAATGCACCAAGAAGCGGGCACGCCGCTAACAACATGGCACTTTGGTGGTGACGAAGCGAAGAACATCAAGCTAGGCGCTGGTCTGCAAGACATCAACGCAGAAGACAAAGTAAGCTGGAAGGGTAACATTGATTTGTCTAAGCAAGACAAGCCATTTGCACAATCTCCACAATGTCAGACGCTAATTGCAGACGGTACGGTAAGCGATTTTGCTCATCTACCAAGCCACTTTGCAGAAGAAGTGTCGAAGATGGTGGCAGAGAAAGGCATTCCAAACTTCCAAGCTTGGCAAGATGGCCTTAAGTACAGCGAAGGTGAGAAAGCGTTCGCAACAGAAAACACACGTGTTAACTTCTGGGACGTTCTTTACTGGGGGGGCACATCATCAGTGTACGAATGGTCTAAGAAAGGTTACGACGTTATCGTTTCTAACCCAGACTACGTGTACATGGACATGCCGTACGAAGTTGACCCGAAAGAGCGTGGTTACTACTGGGCAACACGTGCAACAGATACTCGTAAGATGTTTGGTTTTGCACCAGAGAACATGCCTCAAAACGCAGAAACTTCTGTAGACCGCGATGGTAACGGCTTCACTGGTAAAGGTGAAATCGAAGCGAAACCTTTCTACGGTCTATCAGCACAGCTTTGGTCTGAGACAGTACGTAACGATGAGCAATACGAGTACATGGTATTCCCTCGCGTACTAGCAGCCGCTGAGCGTGCATGGCACCGTGCTGATTGGGAAAACGACTACAAAGTGGGTGTTGAATACTCGCAAAACTCTAACCTAGTAGACAAAGCTGCGCTAAACCAAGACTACAACCGCTTTGCGAACGTTCTTGGTCAACGTGAACTGGCTAAGCTAGAAAAATCAGGTATCGACTACCGCCTGCCTGTACCAGGTGCGAAAGTAGAAGATGGCAAGCTAGCAATGAACGTTCAGTTCCCAGGGGTGAAGCTTCAATACTCTCTAGACGGCAAGAACTGGCTAACTTACGCAGATAATGCTCGTCCAAATGTGAAAGGTGAAGTGTTTATCCGTTCTGTGTCAGCAACCGGTGAGAAAGCAAGTCGAGTGACCAGCGTGAAATAACTCGATTCTTGTAAGTTAATTTTTTGGCAAAGCCTCAACATCATGTTGGGGCTTTCTTTATTTTTTTAGGAAATTAAGCGTGATCGATGTCTAATTATTTTTCATTGATAAATAAGTTTTGGGTTGTAATGGTCAAGGTTATTGTGAACCGGATCGACTTAATCTGATAAATATCAATAAATTATCTGTTTACGATCACACTTCTATTTTTTGATAATTTTATAAAAATACGGTAAGTGCCTGTATTTTCCATGTTTTTATCAGGGTTGTTGAGCTTCGTTTTGAACAAGATCACTTTTTAAAATGTTTTATTTTCCATCGCGAATTAATTGAAACAATATTGCGAACGCCAAGGAGGCACATTCCAAAGTTTGCGATAAAAGGGAAGAGATGCCCTCTAAAACTATCGCATAACGTGAATAAATAAAGGCAGTAATTATGAAAAACATTTTTGCACTGAGTGCTCTTTCTCTCGCTTTCGCTTCTAGCGCTTTTGCTGGTTCTTCTTACGTAACAGGTAATGTTCAATTCCACGATGATGGTCGAATTCATGGTTCGGACGTTACGTCTACACTGGAAGCTGGTCATACTTTTGATAACCAATTCGGCGGCTTTACGGTTTACACCGAATTTGATGGTATTCAGTTGGGTAAACTGGAAACAGAAAACGGTGGCGCAGGTAACACAACACCAGCAATCACTGTGGGTGGTGAGCAGTCATTTAATATTACCGATCATTTATGGGTTGCCGCGGGTTACCAACACCTGTTCTCTGCTGGCGAGAATGTACAGTACCGTCCATTGGTTAAGATCGGTTACAACTTCGATAACGGCATCTCCTTAAGTAACCGTACTCGTGCGCACATTGATGCGACAGACGCAGATGCGGATACAGATTACCGCATGGACAACCGCATCGGTTACGTGATGAATGAGGATGTGACGCTAAGCTACAACAACGTCTACATGATTGAAGCGGAAACCATGGACCACGAGCTTCGTGCAACGTGGACTCGTAAAGGTGTTCAACCTTACTTTGAGTTCCGTAGTCAAGCACACGGTGCAGAAAACGCGAGTGGTGACAGCCTAGTGAATAACGCTTTTGTATTTGGTGCCTCTTACGGCTTCTAATTTTATATTTGTCTTAATTGTCCATTAAGAAAAAGCCCAGCGGTTTGTCTCGCTGGGCTTTGTTTTTATTTGCCGTTGCCTTCGTGGTGGCTATATTCGAACACTTGTCCTTTTTCGTTAAAGGCGTAAACGGTGTAGCTGTCTTTTTTGTCGCCATATTCCATACCAGGGGAGCCTATTGGCATGCCCGGTACTGATAAGCCTTTTGCGTTACGTGGTGGATTTTTCAAAAACGCTTTAATGTCTTCGGCTGGAATGTGACCTTCAAACAGATAGCCGTTGATCTCTGCCGTGTGGCAAGAGTAAAGCTGTTCATTCTTGATGCCTAGATCGCGTTTGATGGCGTTCATGTCATCGTGCAATTTTTCTTCGACCGTAAAGCCGTTCTCTTCCATGTGTTTTGTCCATTCTCCACAACAGCCACAGTATGGCGATTTATGGTTAATGACATCGGCTGCCAATACGTTGGCGGACACGGTCGCAAGCATTGCAAAGGTCAATAGTTTCAACTTCATAATACCCTCAAAAAGAAGTGGTTATTTTACTGAAAACAGTCGTAGTCGATTTGCATTACTAACGACAGTAATTGAAGACAGTGCCATTGCCGCTCCTGCGACAACAGGACTGAGCAAAAATCCAAACGCTGGATAAAGCACACCAGCGGCAACTGGAATACCCAACGAGTTGTAAACAAAGGCACCAAATAGGTTTTGCTTCATGTTCTTAAGTGTAGCGCGAGAGAGTTCAATCGCATGTACTACCGCCATTGGTGACGTGTTCAGGATGGTCATTTGCGAACTTTCAATGGCGACATCACTGCCGCTACCCATAGCAATACCGAGGTTGGATAACGCGAGAGCAGGGGCGTCGTTAATGCCATCCCCCACCATTGCCACGACATGTCCTTGAGATTGAAGTTGCTCAATGTGCTGAGCTTTCTCATCTGGCATTACTTGGGCAATCACTTCATCAATACCAAGTTCTTGGCCGATAGCATTGGCAACGTGTTGGTTATCGCCTGTCAGCATTACCGTTTTGATGCCTTGCGATTTTAATGCAGAGAGCGCTTGTTTCGCATCTGATTTGATCGGGTCGGCAATGGCGATCAGACCGATCAGTTCGCCGTTCAATGCCACAGCTACCGGAGTCCACGCATTTTTTGCGCATTCATCGATGGCAGATTTTAGTGCGCTAGTCTCGACGTTCTCTGCTTGCATAAATTGAAGCGAACCAATGAGCAGCGGTTTATCTTGATACGTCGCCAAAATGCCGCGCCCGCGAACGTTCTCAAACTTGTCTAATGAGACATCCTTTGCGTCGTGTCGTTTGGCGTAATCACATACCGCTTTTGCCAGTGGGTGCTCAGACTGACGCTCTGCCGCATACGCTAAAGCCAATAGATCTTCTTGGCTGGTGGCGTGAGTAAACACTTGCTGAACGCTAGGTTTACCTTGGGTAAGCGTGCCAGTTTTGTCGAATACAACCGTGTCGACTTTGCTTGCCAATTGCAGGGCGTCGGCGTCTTTGATCAGAATGCCGAGCTCTGCGGCTTTACCCACTCCCACCGTGACAGAAAGTGGGGTTGCTAAGCCTAGAGCGCAAGGGCAGGCGATGATCAGGACGGTTGTGGTGACCACCAGCATATAACTCGCTTTTGGCTCTGGGCCAACGGCAAACCAAACGAGCGCGGCCAGTATTGCTATGCCAACAACGACAGGGACAAACACCGATGAAATCTGGTCTGCCAGTTTCGCGATGGCTGGCTTACTGCTTTGCGCTGTGCGCACCATGCGGATGATACGAGCCAGCATGGTATTTGCGCCAATGCCCGTTGCCTCAATGACTAATCCACCATCGGTATTTAATGTCCCGGCAGACACTTGAGCCTCTTGTGCTTTTAACACTGGTACTGGTTCACCAGTGAGCATCGACTCATCAATGTATGATTCACCTTGAATCACAACACCATCAACAGGCACTTTCTCGCCTGGTTTGATACGCAGCTTCATGCCTAGCGTGATTTGCTCAACCGTTATTTGTTGATCGCCTTGTTCCGTGATTACCGTAGCTTGCTGAGGTTGCAGGTTAATCAGAGCTTGCAATGAGCGTGTTGTGTTTGCTTTGGCTTTTGCTTCTATATAGTGACCAAGAGAAATTAAGCCGATGATCATTGCACTCGCTTCAAAGTACACGTGGCGTGAAGCAAGAGGGAACCAGTCTGGGAAAATCACCACAAGCATCGAATAGAACCACGCTGCGCCAGTACCGAGCGCGACTAACGTGTCCATGGTGGCTCGCTTGTGAGTAGCCGCTAACCAAGCGTTACTGAAGAAGTGTTTCCCTGCTGTGGCAAGAAGGAGTAAACATCCGATACCGATCGCGCCCCAAGCTAATTGGTCGTTGGTGCTGCGAATCATCATATTGCCGCCAGCAACGCCCCAAATCATTAAGGGGGCACCGACGACAAGGCCAACAATAGCATCCAGTTTAAAGCGTTTTTGTTGCTGACGTTGTTGCTGCGCTTGCTTTTCTTGCTGGGTTGCGGCGTCTTGTAGGATCTCTGCTTGGTAACCGGCTTGTTTTACCGATTCAACAATTGCGTTAAGGAGGTCATCAGAGTCTTGGCTTGCGAATACTAGTGCGCTTTGTTCTGCAAGGTTGACCTGTGCTTTCTCAACGCCTTCTACGTTAGTAAGTGCTTTCTCTACTGAAGATACGCAACTCGCACACGTCATGCCTTGAATCAGCATTTGCAATTGAATACTCGCTGGTGGCACCTGCGTATCTTTAATATTGCTTTGCTTTTCTACCTGTTCGGTCTCTGGTGAGCTTTCGTTCTCTACCTCAACAGAATCAAGGTTGGCGGTATAGCCAAGTGTTGCTATTAAGTCGATCACTTGTCGCTCGGAGAGGAGGGTACGAATCTCTAAGTGCGTTGTTGAAGCCTCAAAAGAAATAACGTCTTGATTAGATTCTAATAAAGATGAAAGTTTTTTGACGCAGCCGCCACAGCTTAAGCCTGAAAGGTTTAGTTCGTAGTGATTTCCTGCTTGGTAACCAAGAGATTCAATCGACGAGACGAGCTCTTTAAGAGAAGACTCGGTTTTGACCTCTACTTGCGTCGGGGACAAATTGAGGATCTCCACATCGTGATTCGCATGTAAAGCATTCTCAACTTTTCTCGCACAGCCCATGCAGTTGAGCCCTGATAAAGGTATAACTAACTGATACATAATCTGCACCTCAATAGTAGTGATGCTATGAGCTTAAACCTTCCTGCAAGGGTAAGGTCAATACCCATTTGCTACTCACAACAATTTCGTCAAAATCTCTCGAATCCCACAAGTGCACGGTCATTTTACTTGCGAGTGATCTCAAGGTTTTTTCTCTTTGAATATAAAGTTCCGTTAAAACACCTAAAAGATGAATGAAGTCGCTCACGTTTTTTAGATGCTCTCAATGTCAGTTCAGTGTCAAAACGTACTTTTAACGTTTTTTATTTTTTATATTTGATGTTAACTAATTGTTTTTTATTGATTTATTTTATTTTTGATCTTCTCATTTTGAAGTCGCTCAGATTGCTGTAGGGAAAGTTTTTTAGTGCGAAAAAAGTTTGTCATATTTGCCCCGTCCAAACACTGTTTCAAGTTCCTGCCATGTCCTAGTTAGTGAATTTGAAAATGGAAAAAACTAAAAATATAGGGGTTTATAATGTCTTACCTAAAGAAAAGCCTACTTGCCACGGCAATTACCGGCATGATGTTCAGTGGTGCTGCATTTGCTGATGGTGCAAACAGTGACGCAGCAAAAGAGTTTCTAACCAAAGATTCATTTTCTTATGAAGTTTACGGGATCATCGCGATGCAGGCCGCGTACCGCGATTACGATTCTGGCAGCAAAGCAACGGACGATGATTTGGGTGGCATGCAGCTAAACAACGAATCTCGTATCGGTTTCCGTGGTAAAAAACAATTTGCTAACTTCGACCCTACTTTTATTTGGCAAATCGAAGGCGGTTATGTAGACCCTAGCTTTGGTGGCGAGGGCGCAGGTCTTGGTGAACGTGACACATTCGTCGGTTTTGAAAGTGCATCTTGGGGTCAAATTCGTCTGGGTCGCGTTTTGACACCTATGTACGAATTGGTTGACTGGCCAGCATCTAACCCTGGTCTCGGCGATGTATACGACTGGGGTGGTGCTATTGGTGGTGCCAAGTACCAAGACCGTCAATCAAACACTATCCGCTGGGACTCTCCAATGTTTGCTGACAAATTCTCCCTAGATATCGCAGCTGGTGCAGGTGATAAAGCAGGTCTAGGTGAAGGGGATGACTACTGGGGTGGTATCGCAGCACACTACAAAATTGGTCCTATCCAGTTAGATGCGGCATATGAAGGTAACCGTAATATCAAGATGGAAAGCCAAACGTGGGAAAACAACACGTACTTGGTAGGGGCACAAGGCTGGTTTGATAACGGGATCTCTTTCTTTGCGCAATACAAATACATGGAAGCGGACGCAAGCAATGGTGTGAGTGAAAAGCAAGATGCAATGTCTGCCGCTATCATGTACACCACGGGTGATTGGCAATACAAACTGGCTTACGCCGCTAACTTTGATCTAGAGCGTGATGGTAAGAAAATTAACGATACAGCGGACGATGTGTTATCAGCACAAGTTATGTATTTCGTAGACCCATCGGCAGTGCTGTACGTACGTGCTCGTACTCTAGACTTTGGCGACGGTGCGTCTCAATTAGATAAACCAACAGAAGCACGTTGGAAGTCTGCTGACTACGACGAGTTCTCTGTAGGTGTTGAATACTACTTCTAATTAAAGAAGCAGCTAAAAGGGCGGAAACGCCCTTTTTATCTTGATACTTATTCAAATAAGCCTTTGAAATGACTGGCCTGTAAATTTTAGAGGCTTATCTAAATTGGTATAAAGTGAGAAACCATGATGAAAAAAACAACGACACTTCTCGGACTTTGCGCAATGCTTTCGGCGCCAGCTTTTGCTGCTCAACTCACTCTGCAATCTGAATTAGTTCCTCGCGTTCTCAACGGCGAGTTCGTCTACCCTGAGTGGATATCCAAGAACAACAGCATCGAGTTAAAAGATGGGGAAAACCAATTAGCGGTAACGGTTGGACAAATCGTATTTGAAGATGGAAAGCGCCGTAAATTCGATTCGCAGCCGCTGGTATTAGAGTTTGATGCAGAAAAAGACACCGAGCTTTCTCTGACTTATCAAACATTCCGTACTATTGAAGAGGCGAGAGCCTTCGAACTCGATCCTAAAGTGGTATTGAAAGACAAAAACGGAAAAGAAGTGGCATTCTCTATGGTTCAACTTCGTAAAGGTGGTTTGCAAGGTTTTCGTGATTACGAACGAGAAGTTGCCGACTATAATAACGCAATGAATAAAGAATCGACTAAGGCAAGCATTGCGTCTTCTCCAGCGGAAACCAAAACAATCAAAGCATCGTTTAATGAATTGAGCCGTGAAGAGCAGCAAGAATTTATGCAATGGGCAATGCGTAACCTGAAGTAATTTCGTCTCGTGCTTTAACAGTAAATAGCAGGGCTGTGCCTTTTTGGTTCTGCCCCGTTTTTATTTCTGTTGTCAAACCGATTGTAGAATTGACTTACGGTGGTAAAATGTCGCCACTTTTATCCTTGACATTACAACGAGAGATCTCTCGTTGCTCATTACCCCTAAGGAACTCAAATGACGGTTAAAACTCGTTTTGCTCCTAGCCCAACTGGCTATCTACACGTTGGTGGTGCGCGTACTGCACTTTACTCTTGGCTATACGCTAAAAACCAAGGTGGTGAATTCGTTCTACGTATCGAAGATACAGACCTTGAGCGTAACTCTCAGGAAGCGGTTGATGCAATTCTTGAAGGCATGGAATGGCTAGGCTTGGAGTGGGATGAAGGTCCTTACTACCAAACTCAACGTTTTGACCGTTACAACGAAATGGTTGATAAGCTTCTTGCTGAAGACAAAGCTTACAAATGTTACGCGTCTAAAGAGCTGCTAGATGAAATCCGTGCAGAGCAAGAAGCAAATAAAGAAATGCCTCGCTACGATGCTAACCATCCAAAAATCAAAGCAGCAAACGAAGCGGCAAAAGATGGCGATCCATGTGTTATCCGTTTCCGTAACCCGAAAGAAGGCAGCGTAGTATTTGATGATCAAATCCGTGGTCGCATTGAAATCCGCAACGATCAAATGGATGACCTAATCATTCGTCGTACTGACGGTTCACCTACTTACAACTTCTGTGTAGTAGTGGATGACTGGGACATGGGTATCACTCACGTTGTTCGTGGCGAAGACCACATCAACAACACCCCTCGTCAAATCAACATCTACGAAGCACTAGGTGCGCCAGTACCTACATTTGCACACTGTGCAATGATCCTGGGTGATGACGGCGCGAAACTGTCTAAACGTCACGGCGCTGTATCAGTCATGCAATACCGCGATATGGGTTACCTGCCTGCGGCACTAAACAACTACCTAGTGCGCCTTGGTTGGTCTCATGGTGACCAAGAAATCTTCTCTCAAGAAGAGATGATCAATCTATTTAGCCTAAACGCAGTATCTAAGTCAGCGTCTGCTTTTAACACTGATAAACTGCAATGGTTGAACAACCACTACATCAAGAACTCAGACCCTGCGTACGTTGCTGAGCATCTACAATGGCATCTAGATCAACAAAAACTAGACGTAACGAATGGTCCTGCTATCACTGACGTGATCAAGCTAGTGGGTGAGCGTTGCAACACGCTAGTTGAGCTAGCTGAGCAAATCCGTTACTTCTATGAAGATTTCTCTGAGTTTGAAGCGGGCGCAGCGAAGAAACATCTACGTGGCGTGGCTAAAGAGCCTCTAGAACTTGCATTAGCGAAAGTGGAAGCACTAACTGAGTGGACGACAGCTAACATCAAAGATGGCGTTATCGCAGCAGTATGTGAAGAGTTGGAAATCGGCATGGGCAAAATCGGTATGCCATTACGTGTTGCTGTAACAGGAGGCGGTCAGTCTCCTTCTGTCGATGCAGTCATGGAGCTGGTTGGAAAAGAGCGTTGTATTGCTCGCATTAAGATGGCGCTTGAGTTCATTGCTGAGCGTGAAGCAAACGCATAATTGCTTTGAACTGAACGTTCTTTTTGAATAAATAGTCACAAAGCCGCGGTGAGCAACCGCGGCTTTTTTGTATCTTCAATTTAGATAACGAGAAACTTTCTCTCATATTGGTGAATGAAGAGATGGTTTCACCTGTAATATTACCTCAATATGGATAAGATTTTTTAATCCAAACATCGTTGGCGTGAATAAAAAACGAGCGATTATATATCAAATATCTGATTGATTTTTATCCATGTTCCTTAAAGTTCCATTTTGTTTGTCTCATTTTTAAGAAAAACCTTTGCTTTAGCTATGTTGTTCCAAAAATTAAAGCAAACGTTTGCGTGGTGATTGCGTGGGGATTTTTTTGCTTAAGATCACATGTTGTCGAGATTTATGATGACAATAAATTGACAGAATTGGGATTTTTCTCGCGATTTCTTAGCGTTATAGTTCATCCCGTCAGCGATACCGAGATGGCGATATGTATCACTGAACAGGAAATGTACGTAAGTTGCTTCCATAAAAAAAATGCATGTGCATAAAAAGAAGCTGACTAAGTATCTCACTCAAGGAATGAATAAAAAGAATTGAAATACAACGTCAGTCAGACGGCGCATTTCGGCATCTAACAAAAGAACTTCTTTAGAGGAATCAATAATGAAAAAATTAGCAGCGGTAATTTCAGCGTCTCTACTTATGGCTTCAGCAGCACAAGCAGAAGTATACGTTGGTGGTAAGATGGGTAAGTCATGGATGGAAGACGCGTGTGTAGCGGGCCAGGCTTGTGACAAAGACGATTCTACTCTTGGCGCTTTTGTTGGTTACGAAATGAATAAATACTTCGCAGTAGAAGCGGGTTTCGACAACATCGGTGATTTTAACCAAACTTCTTTCGGTGGCCACGTAGAAGCAATCACTCTTGCTCCTAAATTTAGCCTACCAATCACTGAAGACATCGCACTTTACGGTAAAGTGGGTGGCGCTTACGTAATGTTTGATGGCAAAGATGATTACTCTTACCTAGGCGCGGCTGGTCTTGAATTCAACCTAAGCCAAAACGTAACAGCTCGTGCGGAATACCAAACACTGACTGACATCAGCAACGATGTAACTCGTGCGACAGGTAACACTGCAACACTAGGTGTTTCTTTCAAATTCGGCGGCAACGATGAGCCAGTAATCGTAGAAGAGCCAGTTGTTGTTGAAGAAGTGGTTGTAGAAGAAGTGGTAGAAGAGCCAGTTGTAGTTACGAAAACATTCGAAACTCAAACAATTGGCACAGGTAGCTTCGATCTAAACAGCACAACTCTAAAACCAGAGAGCGCTGCAAAACTTGATAACCTAGTTGCTTTCCTAAACGAGCACCCACAAGCGAACGTTGAAGTTGTAGGTTACACAGATACGTCTGGTCCAGCAGCTTACAACCTAAAGGTTTCTGAAAAACGTGCTGAGTCTGTTGCTAACGCGCTCGTTGAAAAAGGTATTGATTCATCACGTATCCAAGCTCGTGGCGAAGGTGAAAACAACCCAATCGCTTCAAACGACACTCGTGAAGGTCGTCAACAAAACCGTCGCGTAGAAATCGTTGTTCCAGAATTTGAATACCAAGTTCAGCAATAAGCTCCTATTCGACCGTAGTATAGAAGACTGAAGCTGAAAGCCCCAAAGAGTTCGCTCTTTGGGGCTTTTTATTTCTCTTTAAAAACTGACTGAAATGTTCAAAGTGGCTAGGTATTACTTAAGATCAATGCTGTTTAAACGCCCCATAAATGTCAGGATCTCCAAGTTATCTTTATGTGCTTCTAACAACGCTTTTTTGGTTTGCATGTAGGCGGCAAGTTTGCCGTACTTACTAATAGAGCGAACCACCGTTTTATATTTATACTCACCGTCATCATTGAACTCTCGCCACTTGGCGATGTAACACGTATCTCGGTTGTCAGGGTTTTCAAGAGTAGGGTTAGGCTTGTGAACGATTTTAGGCTCAACGCTATGTGGAAGCCTGGTCATTAAGTAAGGGTCTTTCAAAAGACGTCGCCAGAATTTGCCCCACATTTGCCGGCCTAACTCGTTTCTCAGCTTAATGGCTTTTTGTAAGCCTTTCTTTTCTCCAATACGAACAAATCCTACCGAGCGGTGTAGTACCGTATCCTCGGGGGTATGGATATGTATCTTAAAGGCTGTCTTGCCTTTAGAAATAAAGCGGTGTCCAGTGTTAGTTATTAAATTGCTCTTAGACATAGTGCTAACTAATAATTTTATTAATAGCTAAAAGGGTAAGCAAAACTCATAGATAATTAAAGTAATAAAATACAAAACTGTAAATAGGGCTTGTTGAAATGATTTCAAGGGGAAGAAGTCAGATCAGTAGAAGGGTTTATCCCGTAACCGAAACACCCGATCCGATCATATTGATTACTGGGAAGATTATCTAACACGGTGTACTAGGGGGAGCAGTGCGAGGCTTGAAATTGAAGATACAAAAAAGCCTTAGCTCAAGTGGGAGCTAAGGCTATGATATGGCGCCCCCAGTAGGATTCGAACCTACGACCTGTCCCTTAGGAGGGGACTGCGCTATCCAGCTGTGCCATGGGGGCGTAATACCAATAGTTGCAGTTCATTGCACTGTTTTACTGAGTTCAAATCTAGCAATCTACCAGATCTGTATCAGCATCACGTTGAACGATTCGCTACGGTCATTGGTATAATCAAATAAGATGCGCTGCCTATGATATTCAAAAGTGAGCATATCTCAAGACTTAATGTTTGCTTTTATAGGATCTTGTTCATTACGTCGCCAATTTGAACGCTAGATGCTAAATTTGGCTGATCAATCGTCAGTTCCGCTTCGTGTTCGTATATGCGTGATACCGTTAATGTAATTTCGCTTTGCGAGACTTTGTTTCTTGGCAATCCATTTTGGTCGATAAACGACGCGGTGTGCCAAAGCTGCAATTTGTCTCCCTCTTTTACGCCGTGCATACGGCCGAGATCCATCGTTACGGTATTACCGAAGACTGCCACAACCTCTGGCAATGTAATTTTGCAAGACAGCTCCGACTCCAGATCCAACATAATATTGCGACTAACGCGAAGCATCATCTCGCCATAGGTCGATGCCCAAAAACGTGCACTACGAGTGTCCACTTGACTCGTCTTAGCAAATGGCCAACGCGCGACCTCACGGTAGGCTTTGTTGAAGATTTCATGGCCAGTTTTACCATCAAATACTTTCATTTCTAACGCAAACTGACGATTGATGATGTCATCTTGCAATAGTTGAGATTCGACCGTTGCAGTGAGATCGGTTATGACCCCTCCAATGATGTATTGTGCGCCATTGTCTTGTGCGATCATTTGAGTGCGAGCAGGATAGTTGCTGCTTATTGAGTAGTCCGTTGTACCAACAGACACAAAGCTGCGTGAGGTTTGATCAAGTTGACGGTTCACTACGTGGCTAAAATCGTCACCAACTTGATAAATTTGTCCCATCACTGCTTGTTGTGGTGATGCGACCTCAATATTGCCGACCAGCATTGTCTTTTTGTATTGATCGGTGTGGCAACCCGTTGCCGATGGATAAATATCAACGCGGATTTTTACCTCGACTTTACCGCGACGTTTGCGTTCAGACTCGACCAAAATGTAACGGACTTCATGATTGGTAAACTGGTATTCGTTGCGGCTTTCTTCTAACAGCGGCATCAAGTTGCTAATACTGCCAATATCTGCGCCCGAAAAATTGACGGCTTTGAACAGCGCGTCTTCCAACGCATGGAGCCTTGCCGTCTCTTCTGAAGAAACGATGGTGGCAACGCCTGTGACTTCATACCAAGATGCCATTACCTTAAAAGGCACAAGCATCACTAAAGTGATTGAAAACAGACTGTTTAATATTTTTTTCATTGGTTACAACCGTTCGGGTATAAATATTGCTTTAACAAATTCAGTGAAGTTTGGTGGGTTTTTCTTCGTTAGGCAAACAAAGAAAAGCAAAGACTGTTCCAATATTCACTTTCTTGGAAAGGAATTAATAAAGAACGGTATCACCTAAGATTATCTGGAGAATCAAACCATGAAAAAGTGGCTTGTCGCCGCATCGATGATGACGCTTCTGACATCGTGCGCGTACTCACCGATTTACAATGGTAAAGAACCGTACTCGGGAAGCCAGTTCATGCTGATGGATAGTCCGCGTCATACGATGGACTTTTTCATTGAGAGCATGACAGAAGACCTGATGGTTTCTAATGTGGCAGTATCAGCGCGGACACCGATTGCGATTACCTCGTTTGTTGATCTACAAAATATGGATGCAACAAACTGGTTAGGTAACTCGGTCTCTGAAGGTTTTATCCATCAGTTTCAGCGCCGAGGGTTTAAAGTGGTTGATTTCAAAACTACGGGCTCTATTCAAGTGACGCAGCAGGGCGATTTTGCTTTAAGTCGTGATTGGCAAGATTTAGCTCAAGAGCAGCAAATTCAGTATGTACTGACCGGAACAATGCTGCGCCAAGAGGGCGGAGTGCTTGTCAATGCACGCGTGGTTGGCATGCAAAGCCGTGTAGTTGTAGCGACAGCGCAAGGTTTCCTTCCGGCTGACCGTATTGGGCGTGACTTAGATACGTTAAATAGCATCCGCACACAAGATGGTGTGTTGATTCGTTCTGACCCTACCATTCGTCAGCCGTACACTGTGATTCTCCGTCCATAGGATAGAAGCATGAAGAAGTTATTATTTATTGTTGCCACACTGATATTGGTTGGGTGTCAGCCATTACAACAGATGCGTCAAGATGAAATCTTAGTGGCGGTGGGTTATGCCAGCGTCAGTGAGCAAACAGGCCGCACAGTTGAAGAAAAGCGTGTACGAGCAATGCGCGCATCAAAAATTGATGCTTATCGTGAGCTAGCAGAGCAAGTTTATGGCATGCGTGTTAGTGGACGTGCAGAGCTGCAAGACCAGCGTTTGGGTATTGAAAGCACCACTGGTGCCGTCGATGGTGTAATTCGTGGTGCAGAAGTTGTGCGTAGTTATCTTGTTGAAGACAGTTATGTGACTGAGCTGCGCCTGGATATCCGTAAGATGGATAAGCTACGTGATTATGGAGAAGTTCAGCAGGTGCCTGAGAAGCGTCAGCAAACCTTGTTTTAAACCATTTCACTAGACAGATAATCTTTTTGAGCGGCTGATTGGTAACAATGAGTCGCTTTTTTATATCTACGTGAGCGCGGGAATTGAGGGTAAGAGTGACGTTTAAGCTTTTATATTGGTGCCAAGCGTCGAGATGGTGTGGGTTTTTCCGCCCGCATTGTAGGTCATGCCAACTTTGCCATGAGTTCGCTGAAGCATGTTGTTGAGTTTATTGAAGCTCAGCTGTGCACGACTAAGCGATTCGCCATTTACTTGGTTAACTTGTTGACAGTCGAGGACGATCGATTGGATCTGAGCAACAACCTGACTTAGGTGCTCATCTTCAGTAAGTTGATTGACGTGCGGGTGAGAGGCGATTCGCTGATCAGTTGTTCTGAGCTGATCAATGAGCGTCATCTTCTGTTTGGCAATGTTCTCAATCTCGGTAGAGACACGCGCCGTGATTGCTTGTGTTTCTTGGCGTAAAACAGCGGAAAGTGCCTTAGCATTTTCTAGCTGGAAATTAACGAGATCGACTAATGCTGCCATAAAATACTTACCTTCGGCCTAAGTCAGTTAGCTTTTGCCTTGCAATTCGTTTTCAAACTTAATCATGTTGTCAGCCAATTTTTCAGGATCGACTTTGTATGAACCGTTTGTGATAGCTTCTTTGATTGCTGCAACTTTGGCGCTGTCATATGCCGGAGAAGCTGCCATATCCTTCTGGAGTTTACTGACGGCTTTACTTTGCTGGCTGAGTGATACTGCGTCTTGTTGCGCTGGCGCCTTTTTTGATTCTGTCGTGCTGGTAGCATTGGAATCGTTACGTGCAGGTGCGCGACTTGTTGTCGTCATCATTTGCCCTGAACGTATATTATCTATACCTGCCATGTTTAACCTTTGCCTTGTATCGTAATACTGGTATCCAGACTATCGACCAGCGCAAAAATAACTTTAGTCATTTTTTGCATTTTTATTGATCAGTTTAAACACGCTACCAGTGGGTATTAAAAATTAACAGTGATTTCCGCAATGTCAGTCACTATGCCTTCTATTATACGTTGTGACTTATCATTTTTCACTCTTACTTGATCGCCAGCTGAACCATCCTGCAATGCTGTTCCTTGCGTTGTGATCGTCATGCCAGAATTCACCGCTTTGATAATGACCTTTTCATTTCGGCATACCACACAAACATCATTTCTCTCTACGACATCGCCTAAACGAACATTACGCTTTAGCTTTGCCCCAACCACTTGATCGTAGCTAGAAAATCCATCTTTACGAAAGCGCTGTAGCTCGATCATGGAAGTGGTAACATCCGATGCGCTGACGATTTCTCCTCTCCCTAATGTTCGTGTCGCGACGATCATTGGTACTGATACCGAGATCCTCACAGGGACATAGACTTTCCAGTCATCCGGTTGGCATTCCACTAACACATTGATGTTACTTCTCGTGCTGCTGGTGGAAGAGGCAGATGTATCTAACGGAACAGGGCAATCCGTTGCTTTTATTCTCGAGTCGATCTCTGCCGCATTAACAGATAGCTCGCCACCATCAGGCTGATCAACCGTAGCAAGAATATGTTGTTCTGCTGCTGTTTTTATTTGCTCGATCTGATTATCTGAAGCTGAATGAACAAAAAAGCTAAACATACTGAGCAAAATGCCGATAGACTTAGCGTACTTTGTAATTAGCGCTCTACATATTGTCATAGTCAATGGTGTCGAAGTGAAAGTGAAATACGCCATACTGTCTCCCTGGTATCGTGCTTGCCAGTGGTAGAGTATCATTTAAAAACAAAAAGTTTGAGATGGAGATGAGCATATGACGGGGATTCTTGACTCGGTGAATCAGCGTACGCAACTCGTCGGTCAGAACCGATTGGAATTATTGACCTTTCGACTGATGGGCCGACAGCGCTACGGCATTAACGTATTCAAAGTGAAAGAAGTACTACAGTGCCCTAAGCTGACTTCAATGCCAAATCTACACCCTCTGGTTAAAGGTATCGCTCATATCCGCGGCCATACCGTGTCCGTTATTGATTTGAGCCTGGCAATTGGTGGCCGCCCAACCACTGATTTAGATAAATGTTTTGTTGTTATTGCAGAATTTAACCGTACGATCCAAGCATTTTTGGTATCATCGGTTGAGCGTATTATCAATATGCATTGGGAAGCGATTTTGCCACCGCCAGACGGTGCAGGTAAAGCGCACTACTTGACTGCCGTGACAAACATTGACAATGAGCTGGTTGAAATCCTTGACGTTGAAAAAATCCTGGCAGAAATTGCGCCAGTTGATGAAACTATGGATTCCGCTATTGGCGAAGAAATCGCACAAGCAGAACAAGAAAAGCCTATTGTACGCCGTATACTGATTGCTGATGACTCGACGGTCGCGCGTAAACAGGTAGAGCGTGCGATTACATCCATCGGTTTTGAGGTCGTATCTGTCAAAGACGGCAAAGAAGCGTACAATAAGTTGATTGAAATGGCTCAAGAAGGCAATATCTACGATCAAATTTCGTTGGTTATTTCCGATATTGAAATGCCAGAAATGGACGGCTATACCTTAACGGCTGAAATTCGCAGACATGCCGATTTGAAAGACCTTTATGTTATCCTCCATTCTTCATTAAGTGGTGTATTCAACCAAGCTATGGTTGAGCGTGTAGGTGCCAACACCTTCATTGCGAAATTTAACCCAGATGAGTTGGGTAACGCGGTTAAATCTGCATTAACACAATAAAAGAGACATTAATGACTGCTATTACAATCAGTGATCAAGAGTATCGTGACTTTAGCCGTTTTCTAGAATCGCAATGTGGCATCGTGTTAGGTGATAGCAAGCAATACCTCGTGCGTAGCCGACTGAGTCCTTTAGTGACGAAGTTTAAGCTCGCATCGTTATCAGATTTGCTACGTGATGTTGTTACAGGGCGTAATCGAGAATTACGAGTCGCCGCTGTGGATGCGATGACGACTAACGAAACCTTGTGGTTTCGAGATACTTATCCGTTCACGGTTTTAGCTGACAAATTATTGCCAGAAGTAGCGGCAAGCAAGCGCCCAATTAAGATCTGGTCTGCTGCCAGTTCATCGGGCCAAGAACCGTATTCTATTGCAATGACGATCCTGGAAACGCAACAGCGCAAGCCGGGCTT
The DNA here is from genome assembly GCF_033344285.1 of Vibrio sp. 779(2023). Lineage (NCBI taxonomy): Bacteria > Pseudomonadati > Pseudomonadota > Gammaproteobacteria > Vibrionales > Vibrionaceae > Vibrio > Vibrio sp. 779(2023). The sequence goes on along the minus strand of NZ_JAWPOM010000004.1, from coordinate 14,112 downwards.
GTTACCAAACGTGTCCATTACAGCCACAGATATTTCGGCAAGTATGCTCGAGATGTGTCGTGCAGGGGTGTACGACAACTTGGCTTTGGGTCGCGGGCTTTCACCAGAACGTCGTCGCACCTTCTTTGAAAATGCGGACGGTGGTCGCATGAAAGTCAAAGATAACGTCAAGCGTTTGGTGAACTTTCGTCCACAAAACTTGATGGACAGTTACGCACTGATGGGTAAGTTCGACATCATTTTCTGTCGTAACGTATTGATTTACTTTTCTCCAGAAATGAAATCTAAAGTGCTTAACCAAATGGCGAGCAGTTTAAACCCTGGTGGCTACTTGCTGTTAGGGGCATCAGAGTCGCTAACTGGTCTGACTGATAAATTTGAAATGGTGCGCTGTAATCCGGGCATCATTTACAAGCTTAAATAGCGGTATCTCTTCATTGATAGAAAAGCCTGACTTCGTGTCAGGCTTTTTTGTTTGTTACCTTTCTGCGCCGAGCGCTTCATGTATCACTCAATTAGTTGAAGCGCGTTTTTGCCTTGTGCCCTCAACACGGTGTATCTTTATTAAGTGAGCAAAGTGATACGACATGACATTCCAGTTACTTTGGCTCACTTATTGCTATTTCAATTCACGGTAACCACTAGGTTGGTGTAATGCTTTAGGTTTTGGCATGCTAATTGCTTTTTGGTTATCAATCACGGTCAGTTCTTAATTGTAGAGGCAAACATGGCTATATCTTTTGACAATGCACTAGGCATCCACCAGCACACGGTGGGCGTACGTGAGCGCAATGCAGAGGTGATTTCCACCAACATCGCACAAGCAAACACGCCTGGTTACAAAGCAAGAGGTTTAGACTTTGCGAAGGAATTGCAAGCGGCAACATCTGGGGCAAGCATTGGTCTTAGTCGCACAGATGGTCGGCATATTCCTGCCACTACGACGTTGGTTGGGGACAAGTTATATCGTCTTCCTACGCAACCAGATACGGGAGATGGCAACACGGTAGACTTGGATTTAGAGCGTAACTTGTTTATGCAAAACCAAATCAGACACCAAGCATCACTCGACTTTCTAGGCAGCAAATTCAAGAACTTAACCAAAGCAATCAAAGGGGAATAATTTAGATGAGCTTATTTAACGTTTTCAATGTGACAGGTTCCGCAATGAGCGCTGAATCCGTTCGTCTGAATACTACCTCAAGCAACTTGGCGAACGCCGACAGTGTCAGCAGCTCTGCGAAAGACACTTACAAAGCGCGTCATGCCGTGTTTGGTGCAGAGTTAAGTAACGCCATGCGTGGCGGTGATACGGTGCCAGTGAAAGTGATGGGTATTGTAGAAAGTGATAAACCGCTGAGTGCGGAGTACAACCCAGACCATCCCCTTGCAAACGAAGAAGGCTACATTTACAAGCCTAACGTCAATGTAATGGAAGAAATGGCAAACATGATTTCAGCTTCTCGTGCATACCAAACTAATGTACAGGTCGCTGATTCTAGTAAACAAATGCTGCTGCGTACGCTGCAGATGGGTCAATAAGGATAAGGGGGTAGCGTATGGCCGGAATTAACAACGTTGGTCAAAGCGGCTTGTCCTATATCGACCAGCTTAAAAGTCTACAAGAGAGTAACAAGAAAGCGGAAGAGAGCACGGGTAAGCAGGACCTAAAACAGGAAGACTTCTTATCATTACTCACGAAGCAACTGTCTCAGCAAGACCCTTTTAAGCCGGTAAGTAATGACCAGATGATTGCGCAAATGGCTTCATTTGCGACCGTTGATGGCATTGGCAAGATGAACACTCAGTTTGAGAGTTTGAATTCGTCAATGACATCAAATCAAGCGTTACAAGCTTCCTCTTTGGTAGGGCGTGACGTATTGGTCCCAGGAGCAGCAGGTGTGAAGCAGGACGACGCACCAATGGCGGCAATGGTTAAGCTTTCACAATCTATCGATAATCTGTTTGTTCGTGTAGAGGATGAAGCTGGCCAACTGGTTCGTACCTTTGAGGTAGGGGCGAAACCAGCCGGCGACACGCGTGTGCTTTGGGACGGTAAAGATGAAAGCGGAAATCCACTGCCAGCTGGCAAATACAAAGTGAAAGCGTCTGGCTTAGTTGAAGGGGAGTCGCAAGAGTTCCCAGTATCGACGTATGCCAACGTAAACAGCGTATTGCTTGGCAAAGGTGACGGAAACGTATTACTCAATCTGGCTGGTTTTGAATCGCCAGTTCGACTTGCAGAAGTATTGGAAGTCGGCAAAGCGTAGTCATAGCTCGCTAGATTAGGAGATTTTGGAATGTCATATGTATCTTTAAGCGGTTTGTCCGCCGCCCAACTGGATTTGAACACCACCAGTAACAACATTGCGAACGCCAACACGTACGGCTTTAAAGAATCCCGTGCTGAGTTTGCTGATGTTTACTCTAACTCTTTATTTACTAACGCAAAAACCACGCCGGGTGGTGGTGCGCAAGCAAGCCAAGTGGCGCAGCAGTTCCATGAAGGCTCAAGCATTTACACCAACAACCCAATGGATCTGCGTGTTTCGGGGACAGGTTTCTTCGCCGTGGCGAAGGAGCGTCTGACTCCACAACAGAATGAACTGACACGTAATGGTGCATTCCATTTAAATAAAGAAAACTACATGGTGACCGCGAACGATGAGTTCTTATTAGGTTACCAAGTGGATCCAAGCTCTGGTGAGGTTTCTTCATACGAGCCACAACCCATCAATATTCCTGCTGAATTTGGTAAGCCAAAACAAACAGCAAACATTGAAGTGGGTGTGAACTTGCCAGCGAACGGCGATTTGAAAGATCCAACGCAGTTTGATTTTTCAGACCCAGATACATACAACCGTTCAACCTCTTCGACAATTTATGACTCGATGGGTCAGTCTTACAAGCTAACGACGTATTACTTGAAAGATCAGACTCAGCCAAATACATGGAACACTTACTACACCGTGACAGATAAAGAAGGTGAAAAGCCTTTAAATGTTGCGGCTGGTGATGCGCAAACGCCAACAGGTCATGTGGGGCATACCATGAAGTTCAACAACGATGGTACGTTGGCGAGCTTGAACAATGGTCAGCCAATCACTTCTGTGGCTCTGGGCGATCCGGCGACGAACACGACACCAGTCGATATGAATGGTGCCGATCCTGCGCAGACGCTTAACTTCGGCTTAGGCTCAGCAACACAGTTTGCGGCTCCGTTCGAACTGACTAAGTTTGACGAAGACGGTGCAACGACGGGCTTCCTAACCAAAGTTGACTTCGATGAAAACGGCAGCGTATTGGGAACTTACTCAAACGGTGAAAACGTTACATTGGGTCGTGTTGCTCTCGTACGTGTTCCAAACGAGCAAGGTCTGGATAAGAAAGGCGGCACTCAATGGGATTCAACGCAGTTCTCTGGTGACAAGATCTGGGGTGAATCAAATAAAGGCTCTTTCGGCACCATCAATAACGGTATGCTGGAACAGTCAAACATTGATATGACGCAGGAGTTGGTGGACCTGATCTCTGCTCAGCGTAACTTCCAAGCAAACTCACGTTCGCTAGAAGTACACAACCAACTACAACAGAATATCTTACAGATCCGCTAGAGCACTAGCTGGGTCATTCGATACTCTGCTTGAGTAAGCAATGGCGTGTGATTGCTTCTTAGTAATTACCGCTTTGTTCATTTTCATCATGACATTCATCTGATGCTTAGCCTGAATACACCTCACTCAGGCTAAGCATGCTTTGATCTACGATTTGCCGCTGTTGCCGCCGTATGGATCAAAACCTTGCCTCTCGTTACAGTTTTCTGCCTCTATTGACCTCTTTTCATTGTTGATTTTTAATTCAAAGTATTGATTGATAAGTCTATTTTTGTTTTGGCATAACTATTGCTTTTTACTCCGTGTACAGAGAGATTTTTTGGAGTAATTTATGGATCGCGCACTGTTTCTCGCAATGAGTGGCGCCAAGCAAAATATGCAGGCACTACAATTGCGCGCTAATAACTTGGCTAACGTAAGCACGACCGGATTTCGGGCTGATTTAGCACAGGCTCGCTCAATGCAGGCTTATGGTGAAGGCCATCCTTCACGTGTATTCAGCATGACAGAGCGTCCAGGGCATAACTTTGCTCAAGGTAGCGTGATTACAACAGGGCGTGATCTGGATGTGACGATTGAAGGCAGCGGTTGGATATCGGTACTCGATCATACAGGGAAAGAAGGGTTGACCCGTAACGGCAACCTAAAAGTCGATCAAAATGGCATGCTTACCAACGCAAGTGGTCATTTGGTGCTGGGTGAAAACGACGCGCCGATTACTTTGCCTATCCCTCTCTCCAAAATTGAAATCGGTCGGGATGGCACCATCTCTGTACTTCCTCAAGGTGCCCCGGCAGAAGAATTCCAAGCGGTTGATCGCATTAAGCTCGTTAAGCCTAATGATCAAAGCTTGTTTAAAGACACCAATGGCTTATTTCGCCATAAAACTCCAAACCAACCTTACGAAGCAGACGCGACTGTTAGTCTCCAGACGGGAGCGATAGAAGGCAGTAACGTGAATGCCGTAGGTGAAATGACCGCATTGATTGACTTACAACGTCAGTTTGAAATGCAAGTCAAGATGATGAGCACAGCTGAAGAAATGGATAAATCTTCAGATTCACTGCTTCGTATGAGTTAACAGAGTTAGAGGTTCACTATGCATCCAGCACTATGGGTAAGTAAAACAGGTCTAGACGCCCAACAAACCAACATTGCCACGATTTCGAACAACTTGGCGAACGCTTCTACTGTCGGCTACAAAAAGAGCCGTGCAGTATTCGAAGATTTGTTCTATCAGAACATCAACCAACCTGGCGGCCAGTCATCTCAGAACACTGAACTGCCAAGTGGCTTGATGCTAGGTGCGGGTTCTAAAGTGGTTGCGACGCAAAAAGTGCACACGCACGGCAATGCGCAGACAACGACCAACGCACTGGACATGATGGTGGAAGGCGACGGTTTTTTCCAAGTGACATTGCCGGACGGCAACATCGGTTATACCCGTAACGGTCAGTTCACGCTCAATGGTGAAGGCACGTTAGTCACGTCGGGTTCTGGCTACCCTGTAGAGCCTGAAATTGTGATTCCAGAAGATGCGATTTCTATTACTGTCGGTACGGATGGTGAAGTGTCGGTTCGCGTCCGAGGTCAGCAAGACAACCAAGTCGTTGGTCAGCTAACCATTACAGACTTTGTTAACCCGGGCGGCCTAGAGCCAATTGGTCAGAACCTTTACTTACCAACGGGTGCCAGTGGCGATCCACAAGAGGGTGTTCCTGGTTTGGACGGTTTGGGGGAAATTCGTCAATCCATGCTGGAAGCGTCCAACGTGAATGTAACAGAAGAGTTGGTCAACATGATCGAAGCCCAGCGCGTTTACGAAATGAATTCAAAAGTGATCTCGTCAGTCGATAAGATGATGAGCTTCGTTAACCAGCAATTGTAACGATTAAGAGCAAGATTTGAGGAGCTCACGATGAAACGTATTTGCCTACTCGCTTTGATTGCTACGATGTCGGGCTGTGCCATGTTGGAACCGATTGAAACGGATGAAGTGACACAAGCAACCACTGTGGTCGACGCAGTAGAAGGCGATAAATCGAAAGAAGAGAGCAGCGGTATTGTAGATACTTTACGTGGTAGAAGTGATCCGGTTGCTGGCGACCCTGCTTGGGCTCCAATTCATCCGAAAAACAAGCCTGAGCATTACGCTGCTGCAACAGGTTCGTTGTTTAGCGCCGAGCACATTACCGACCTATACGACGATTCTAAACCACGTGGTATTGGCGATATTATTACCGTAACACTGGATGAGACAACCAGTGCGACGAAAAGCGCAAATGCCGATTTATCGAAAACCAATGAAGCGCAAATGGACCCGCTTCAAGTGGGCGGAGAAGAGCTGCAAATTGGCGGAAAATATAATTTCTCTTATGACTTAAACAACTCCAACTCATTTGCAGGTGACTCTTCTGCAAAGCAGAGCAACAGCATCAGTGGTTACATCACTGTTGAGGTGATCGAAGTACTGGCAAACGGCAACCTCGTGATCCGCGGTGAGAAGTGGATGACGCTAAATACGGGTGATGAGTACATACGTTTAAGTGGCACTATTCGTCCGGATGATATTAATTTCGACAACACCATTGCATCAAATCGCGTTTCTAACGCAAGAATTCAATACTCAGGGACTGGTTTGCAACAAGATATGCAAGAGCCAGGCTTCTTGGCACGATTCTTTAATGTAGCGCTATAACACGCCGTGCTGACGGCAATTTGACTGCAAGAGATAAGTAAGCATGAAAAAACTCCTTTTAGTACTGATGAGCGTTGCTCTGTTTTCTACCGTAGCCCAAGCCGCACGTATCAAAGACGTCGCGCAAGTGGCAGGTGTACGAAGCAACCAACTCGTGGGTTATGGTTTGGTTTCAGGCTTACCTGGTACGGGTGAAGCGAACCCGTTTACAGAGCAAAGTTTCGCCGCCATGCTGCAAAACTTCGGCATTCAAATGCCGCCAGGCACAAAGCCAAAAATTAAAAACGTTGCCGCAGTCATGGTTACGGCAGAATTGCCGCCTTTCTCTAAACCGGGTCAGCAAGTGGACGTGACTGTCTCTTCCATCGGAAGTGCTAAAAGTTTGCGTGGTGGCACCTTGCTACAAACGTTCCTCAAAGGTCTCGACGGTCAAGTTTACGCGGTGGCTCAAGGTAACTTAGTAGTGAGCGGCTTCAGTGCTGAAGGCGCTGACGGTTCTAAAATCGTAGGTAACAATCCAACCGTTGGTCTTATCTCTAGTGGTGCGACAGTAGAGCGAGAAATTCCAAACCCATTTGGTCGTGGTGATTACATCACGTTCAACTTGCTTGAGTCAGACTTCACAACGGCTCAACGTATGGCGGATGCTGTAAACAACTTCCTCGGCCCACAAATGGCGAGCGCTGTTGACGCGACATCAGTGCGCGTGCGTGCTCCTCGTGACGTCAGCCAGCGTGTTGCGTTCTTATCGGCAATCGAAAACCTAGAGTTTGACCCAGCAGATGGTGCAGCCAAAATCATCGTTAACTCTCGCACGGGCACCATTGTAGTTGGTAAGCATGTACGTCTTAAACCAGCAGCAGTAACGCATGGCGGCATGACGGTTGCGATCAAAGAAAACCTGAATGTTAGCCAACCTAACGGCTTTTCTGGTGGGCAAACCGTAGTCGTACCAGACTCGGATATCGAAGTCAGCGAAGAGCAAGGCAAAATGTTTAAGTTCGAACCAGGCTTAACGTTGGATGATTTGGTCCGTGCCGTGAACCAAGTCGGGGCTGCGCCTTCGGACTTGATGGCAATTTTACAAGCATTGAAGCAAGCTGGTGCCATTGAAGGCCAGTTGATCATCATTTAATGGTTAGGAGGTAGGTATAATGAACAATCCTAACGACATTGGTTTTATCCATGACATCAGTTCTCTGGACACTCTGCGTCAAAAAGCAGTGAAAGAGGGAAAAGATGGCGAGCAAGAAGCATTGCATGCGGCTGCTCGTCAGTTCGAATCGATCTTCACCTCCATGATGTTGAAATCCATGCGTGAAGCCAATGAGGGCTTTGAGTCCAACATGATGAACAGCCAAAACGAGAAGTTCTACCGACAAATGTTGGATGAACAGATGGCGAGTGAATTGAGTTCGTCTGGTTCAATGGGACTGGCCGATATGATTGTTAAGCAATTAACGGCTGGGCAAGGGAACGACAAAAAAGAAACGGCTATGCGTGATGCGGCAAACAATGCTGCGGAATATCGTCGTGTTGACCCGAAAAAAGCGCGCGAGATTGAACAGCGCTTGATTGAATCTGGTCAACTATCTCGACCAAGCAATGAACCCACTCGATTCGATTCACCAGAATCCTTTGTTAACTCGATGAAGCCATACGCGGAGAAAGCTGCGAAAGCCCTAGGTGTCGAGCCATCTTTGCTACTTGCGCAAGCCGCTTTGGAAACGGGGTGGGGACAAAAGGTCGTGAAGAACGCGCGTGGCAGCAGCAACAACTTATTTAATATCAAAGCAGATCGAAGCTGGCAGGGTGACAAAGTGACGACTCAAACTTTAGAGTTCCACGATAACACGCCAGTGAAAGAGACGGCAGCGTTTCGCTCCTACTCAAGTTACGAAGACAGCTTTAATGACTTTGTACGATTTTTGAATGACAACCCACGTTACGATACAGCATTGCAGCAACGCGGGAATTCAGAGTCGTTTATTCGCGGTATCCACAGTGCGGGTTACGCGACCGATCCGAATTACGCAGATAAAGTCCTGCAGGTGAAGGATAAAATCGAAAGTATGTAATGTCTCTGCGACAATTTATGACGTTCTCGAAGGCTTGCCATAGTGCAAGCCTTCACTTTATCTGAACATCTACGCCTTTCTATCACTTGGCACATCTTTTGCTTTTAATGTGTCTAGGTGATCGGTTTTGCCGATTTATATTTCGTTTTTGGGGGCATGTATGGCGTCAGATCTTCTGAATGTAGGTACTCAAAGTGTGCTTACTGCTCAGAGACAATTAAACACCACTGGTCATAACATTTCTAATGTTAATACAGAGGGTTATAGCCGTCAGTCTGTTATCCAAGGCACGAATGATCCGCGCATGTTCGGTGGTTCTACCTACGGCATGGGTGTGCATGTGGAAAATGTTCGCCGCTCGTGGGATCAGTTTGCCGTGAATGAACTGAACCTGTCGTCGACCAACAATGCCAACAAAACGGATACCCAAGATAATCTTGATATGCTTTCTAGCATGTTGAGCTCTGTGGCATCGAAGAAAATTCCCGAGAACCTGAATGAGTGGTTCGATGCGGTAAAAACCATGGCAGATACCCCGAACGATTTAGGGGCACGAAAAGTGGTATTGGAAAAGGCGAAAATCTTCTCTGATACATTAAATGATTTCCACGAAACCGTGCGACTGCAATCTGATGTCACCAATAAAAAATTGGATATGGGCATTGAGCGCGTTAATCAACTTGCGTTGGAAATTCGCGATATTCATCGACTGATGATGCGTACTCCCGGTCCACATAATGACCTGATGGATCAGCATGAAAAGCTGGTTACTGAGCTGTCAGAGTACACCAAAGTTACCGTAACCCCACGCAAAAATGCGGAAGGGTTTAATGTTCATATCGGCAATGGACACACTCTTGTTTCTGGCACGGAAGCAAGCCAGCTCAAAATGATCGATGGCTATCCGGATGTTCATCAAAGACGCTTAGCAATGGTGGAAGGGGATGGCATTAAAGCGATCAAGTCTGACGACATGGATGGCAAAATCGGCGCTTTGCTTGAAATGCGCGACAAACACATTCCACAACTGCAAGATGAAATGGGCCGTTTAGCGACGGGTTTCTCCTACAAAATTAATCAGCTGCAATCTCAAGGTCTGGATCTCAACGGCAAGATAGGTAAAGACGTATTTACCGACGTGAACTCTGAGCTGGTGGCAAAATCTCGAGTTTTTGCTGCGCCTGACTCACAAGCTGATGTTGCGGTTTACATCGAGGACATTTCCGCGATCAAAGGTGGTGAATATTCGCTGCGTTATGATGGCGACCAATACAGCGTGACAACACCGAAAGGTGAGCAAATGTCGTTGAACATCGACCGTTCGGATTCGTCGTTTGTTCTGGATGGTATGAAAGTGCAAATTGGTGAAGGCCTTGCCGCCGGTGAGCGCGTATTGCTCCGCCCAACGAGAAGTGGTGCAGCCATCATAAAGATGGAAACCAATGACGCAAAAGCTATTGCCGCACAAAGTTATGAAGCCTCAACCACTTTTGCCCAAGGTAACGCCAAGTTTAAAATTCGTGAGGCGGGGGATGTTAAAGAGTTTGAGGTTACCGTACAACCAGCCGATGAGAAGCATGATAAGCCGTGGTTAAAGATCACGGATAACAAGGGTAATTTACTATCGGACAAATACTCATACCCGTTAGATAAAGATAACCCGATGATTGAAATATCAGTGCCGAAAAGCCATCCGCTGTATAGAAACGGCGATGCAACCGTGTTTGAGTTGAGCGAAGGCGCTCTGATGAATGATAAATTCACCGCAAACTTGGTGCCTTCTGAAGGTGGTAACGGCAACTTGAGAAAAATGCAGAAGATCCAAACAGACAAGATGATGGATGGAAAATCCAGTACCTTGATCGATGTTTATCATAACCTCAATACTGAAGTTGGACTGAAGTCTTCTACAGCAAACCGTTTAGCCTCCGTCGCTCGTTTAGAGCATGAAGCGGCGCAAGAGCGCGTTGCTTCTATTTCTGGTGTTAACCTCGATGAAGAAGCGGCCAACATGATGAAGTTTCAACAAGCGTACATGGCTTCATCACGTGTGATGCAAGCGGCGAATGATACCTTCAATACCATTTTACAACTGAGGTAAGGAGAAGAGATAAGTGCTAACCCGAATTTCTAGTTTCCATAACTATCAGTCCGTACAAAATGATCTGCGTCGTCAAGAGAATAAGGTTCACCACAACCAAGAGCAGCTTGCTTCAGGAAAAAAGTTACTGAAACCTAGTGACGACCCCCTCGCTGCGCATTACATCCAAAACATTAGTCAGCAACAAGAACAGCTACAACAATATCTTAGCTCGATAGTGTTGGTACGTAATCGTCTAGAAAACCACGAAGTTAATATCGCCAATGCGGAGAATTTTGCCGACGAGTCGAAGCGCTTAACGATGGAGATGATTAACGGTGCCTTTTCTGCTGAAGACCGACAAGCAAAGAAGCGTGAGTTAGAAGAGATTGCGAACAACTTCCTTAACTTGGTGAACTCGCAAGATGAATCTGGTAACTACGTGTTTGCTGGCACTAAGCCAAAAAGCCAACCATTTTATCGCGATAAAGATGGTAGCGTGCAATACGCTGGGGACGATTATCAGCGCAAAATGAAAGTTTCTAGCATGCTTGAGATGCCAATGAACGATCCTGGCAGCAAGCTGTTTATGGAGATACCAAACCCATTTGGCGATTATCAGCCGAATTACGATCTACAAAACGGCTCTGAGCTGTTGCTAAACAAAGCCACTAACGTTGATACGAAGGATGATGCGGCGTATCGCGTGACATTTGTCGATATGAATAACGGCAAATTTGGTTACCAATTAGAGCGTAACGGCAAAGTAGTGGATGCCGATGAGTTTTCTCCAGAGAAAGGGATTGAATACAAAGGCCTGAAAGTGCACGTAAAAGGCCAAATTACGCCTGGTGACAGCATTGAGATCGAAAAGCGGGCAGAGTTCAGCATTTTCGATACCTTCAAGGATGCAATGGCATGGTCAGACAAATCGGTTTCGGATACGTCGGCGACTGCTAAATTGCACCAAATGACAGAAGAATTCCACGCTGCTTTTATCCATTTGAATAAAGCGCGTACAGATGCCGGTGCTCGATTGAGTACGCTGGATATCCAAGAGCAAAATCATGAAGACTTTAATTTGTCTCTGGCAAAAGCGAAGAGCAACTTTGAGGACTTGGATTACTCCAAAGCCGTGATCGAGTTCAGTGAAAACTCGCGAGCGTTACAGGCATCGCAACAAGCATTCGGTAAGACCAAAGATCTAACGTTGTTTAACTACATCTAGTATGACACTCATACACATTGTCTGATTTTGATGCCTTATGTGCAAAGCCTTAAGCGCGCTAAGTCGACGTAACCTGAGAGTCTGAGATGTCATGCGGCACGATTTTACCCAAAGCGGCAATGATGCGGGAGGCAAGTCGGGCGGCAACAGGGCAGCGTTCAATACCCTTGGGCTAAGATGAGTCTGACAAACCGGAAATAGCTTAGTGATAAAGCTAACTTATTGTTTATTTGATTCTTTTAAAAGTGGTTAAATAATTTACGAAAGTTGGCACACAAATTGTATTGAAAATATCAGAACAGATTTAGAGATTCTAAACCCTGCGTTTAAGGCAGATTTAGCAAGTAACTTTTACGGTCAGTGCTTATCCAAATGAGAGTAAAGCTGGCCGCTTCGCAAAAGCTTGCGAACTCAACAGGAGAGCAAAATGGCTGTAACAGTTAGTACTAACGTCTCCGCGATGACCGCGCAGCGTTACCTAAACAAAGCGACTGATGAATTAAACACGTCGATGGAGCGCTTATCTTCAGGACATAAGATTAACAGTGCAAAAGATGATGCGGCAGGTCTACAGATCTCTAACCGCTTAACTGCACAGTCTCGTGGCCTAGATGTCGCAATGCGTAACGCGAACGATGGTATCTCGATTGCACAAACCGCTGAAGGTGCGATGAATGAGGCAACCTCTGTCATGCAACGAATGCGTGACCTTGCGATTCAATCATCGAACGGTACTAACTCTCCAGCTGAGCGTCAGGCGATCAACGAAGAGTCAATGGCATTGATTGACGAGCTAAACCGTATTGCAGAAACCACTTCATTTGGTGGTCGTCGTCTATTGAACGGCTCATTCGGTGAAGCAGCATTCCAGATTGGTGCGAGCTCAGGTGAAGCCATGATCATGGGACTCACCAGCATTCGTGCGGACGATACTCGCATGGGCGGTGTGACCTTCTTATCTGAGAACGGTAAAGATAAAAACTGGAGTGTTGACCCAGCTAAATCTGACTTGAAGATCACGCTACCAGGTATGGGTGAAGACGAAGACGGCAATGTTGATGATCTAGAAATCAACATTAATGCCAAAGCGGGCGACGACATCGAAGAGCTTGCCACTTACATTAATGGTCAGTCTGATATGATTAATGCGTCTGTAAGTGAAGATGGCAAGTTGCAAGTTTTTGTCGCGCATCCAAACGTTCAGGGTGAGATTTCTATTTCTGGTGGATTAGCATCTGAGCTTGGCCTGAGTGATGAACCTATCAGAACGTCAGTACAAGATATTGATATGACCACGGTACAAGGTTCTCAAAACGCGATTTCTGTGCTGGATTCGGCACTGAAATACGTAGACTCGCAACGTGCAGACTTAGGTGCGAAGCAAAACCGTTTGAGTCACAGCATCAACAACTTGGCGAATATCCAAGAAAACGTTGACGCATCGAACAGCCGAATTAAAGATACAGATTTTGCGAAAGAAACCACGCAAATGACCAAAGCACAAATTTTGCAACAAGCAGGAACATCTATTCTTGCTCAAGCGAAACAGTTGCCAAACTCTGCAATGTCACTATTGCAGTAGTTTACTTAGCCTGTGCTCAATACATTCAGACGTGGATGGGAATGCAGGCTTTTGGCAAGCAACTTTACAATAGAATGAGCGGCTCTCTCATCTCTCACCTGCCAATCATTTTCAATGTAAAGTTGCACTCGGTATGCCGGAAATGTGTTCATTTCTCTTGATCTCCACATAGGCTCTGGCGACCAACCTAGCCCCAGTTCTCTCAAAGGAAAAGGGGCTTTTTCTTTTCTAATTCTTACGTCTATCGTCTGCGAACTTATCTTCAATTGTTTCCTTTCGCTGGTTTTCTATACAATTTGGCCCTCTCGGCTCGATTTGTGGAAACTTGAGCACTTTTTCTTACTTTTCTTCAATTTTATTAGCTAAATCTCGCAATGTTATTTTTTTAAACTTTTTTCTAAAGCTTCTGAATTTGGTGTCGTTAATAGAGGTAACTTTGAGAGAACTACTTGGTTTTCCGAGACGTCGGAAACCGCTACATCGGAAAATCAATTGGAGAAATCACCATGGCAGTGAATGTAAACACAAACGTATCAGCGATGACCGCTCAGCGTTACCTAAACAACGCAAACTCAGCACAACAAACTTCTATGGAACGTTTGTCTTCAGGTTTCAAAATCAACAGCGCGAAAGACGACGCTGCGGGTCTTCAAATCTCGAACCGCTTGAACGTACAAAGCCGTGGCCTGGATGTGGCTGTTCGTAACGCGAACGACGGTATCTCGATTGCACAAACTGCTGAAGGTGCAATGAACGAGACCACTAACATTCTTCAACGTATGCGTGATTTGTCTCTACAATCAGCAAACGGTTCAAACTCGAAAGCAGAACG
>NZ_JAWPOM010000049.1:0-3727 GCF_033344285.1 Vibrio sp. 779(2023) | reverse complement strand
TGGCATTTTCACTATGCGTTGGTTTTAGTGTTTAAGGCGGTATGCGGCGGCTCTTGTATTGCGTTGCTCACCCCTTAACAGGGCGTTATGTAGCTAGGTAAGAAATGGAGTATAAATGCTTGGTTTAGTTCGATTTGTATTGGTTGCGAATGTAATAGCAGCCGTAATAGTTGTTGGCCTTGAGATGTCCACAGGCTTCTTTGGGCTTAAGTTTGTATCGGACTACGCATTTTTCATCGTTCTACTTTTGTGGGGAATGACAGCTTTATTTTTCATGTATCCGCCTCTAGGTGGAATAGGGCAGTCTGACGACAAAGTTGATAGGGTGACAGACTCAATGATTGACCGTCGCGTTGCGGACGAAATTGATGATGAGCGGTTCTCAGAAAATACGGCTTTTTGTATCAAACTACTTATAGCTGGGGTGCCTGCATTCTTGGTTTGTGTCCTTGCGAGCATCGCTACATAACAAGCAATTTAAGAGGGATTCACAACGCTTGGCATTTTTGCTTCTACTTCAGTTTTAGTGTTTATGGCACAATGCTTTAGGTTTGGGTGGAGGCGTTGTTCACCCCTTAATTGGGCGTTATGTGAATGGAGCTCATTTTGAAAATATCAGTCGTCAAAAGTGATGAAATTGATCCGTATGAAGTAGCACTTAATGCACACCTAAACTCGGTTTTTGGGCAAGAGTCTACAATCCATTTTAATCAGGAATTCGTTTGTGCAATTCTCATTGAAGACGAAAATCAGATTGTAGCTACTGGTTTTGCTTACAGTCGTTTAATGTCACAGGGTTCAACAAATTTCAAAGCGGGTATAGTTGGTGGTATTGCAGTTGCACCAAATAAGCGTCGTCTGGGTTTAGCCAAAACCATCGTGAAAGAATTGGACAAATGCTTGGTAGCTTTTGGTGTAACGCATTCTTTTCTTTTCGCTTATGAGCCAGATGTTTATCGAAGCTCGGGGTATTCGGAGTTAGTTTTGCCTATTCATTACTTTGACGTGCAGCAGAAAAATTGGAATCAGTTTGTCTACCGTGGTGGCATGATTAAGACTTACAATGGCGGGCAATCTCTAAGTAATCAAGTTATTGAGTTTAATGGCTGTGTGTATTGAACGCGTTGGAAAAATTCACATAACAAACGCTTTAAGACGGATTCGCAACGCGTGGCATTTGTGGTTTGCGGCAAGTTTAGTGATTTAGGTAGTGTGCGGAAACATCGCATTGCGTTGCTCACCACTTAAGCGGGCGTTAGCACTGGATTGGGATCAAAGGTTAAAAGTTTCTGTGTTTATTGGTCTTTTTTCCTAACTTTACACCTGATCAAATGTGCCTTTCACGTCCGCTCCGGTGGCACTAGATGCGAAGTTTTTGTTTTTAGTTCATCATTTACGGCTTATAACTTTCGGGCTATTTCTCTGGCACGGTTTCTTTGATGCGGGTGATTTTTTGCCTTAAATTTGGCTCTTTGTCGTGGTTGTTTAAGTCCGATGATCGAATCCTTTGTAAATTTTATTACTGCGAAAATAGGGTCGTTTCGCATGTTTTTTTTCTTGCCAACTTGCGCTTAAAGTTAGTTTTCAGTTTGGCAGCTGTCCGTTTGGTTTCAGTGTTTCAAGCCATAAATATCGTGTTATAGTTCAATATCTTGGCGTATATCAAAGGCTTCAGGGGCAGCGTGCTAACAAACAGTTCAAGTGGGATTCAGCACGCGTGGCATTTTTGGTATGCGTTTGATTTCGGTGTTGAAGTGCCATGCGGAAACTTGGTCATTGCGTGCTTCACCCCTTAACTGGGCGTTAGGCGACAAGTAAAATGAGATATCATGATCGATAAAAATAAAATAAAGCTAATTGTGCAAAGAGCCAGCAAGTTGGTCGGTGGTTGTTTGTCAGGTTTGGGGCTTATAAACGTACTCGATGATTTGAATTCGTGGAAACAATTTGGTGTTTATTTAGTCGAAAAAGCTAGTGTCATTGGCTTAGACCATGTGCTTTCCTACATATTGTTGTTCGTTCATACTATATCAACTTACTGGCACTTATGGCTACATCCTGTGTTTGACTTCTTCACATCATGGCTCCCATTTGAAGTTCCATTTTTGGTTAAAGATATCGTCATAATAGGGCTCTTTGTATTATTGGGTAAAAGAAGAGCATTTCGTGTTTTTACAAAGAGTTTAAGAAAAGAAAAGCAAGTTATATCTAAGATTGTACATAAGTACTTAAAAGATTCTAATGAACGATTTTTAAGCTTTTCAATGAGCGATGCTAAGTCATACATACTTATGAAAAATGCTGATAAAGGTATCCTTGAGTCATATGAGATAAAAATGGTAGAAAAGTTCGACCGTTGTTTTGGTGAAAGTGCAGAAGAGTTTTCCTATGACGTTTTAACAAGTCCTGAATTGTTGCAACTTCGAGAGGAGCATATGTCCGCACTAAAGCTCTCAGACAGACTGGAAATACTAGTGTACTGCTTAGCTCTAACTGTTCTGGGCTTTTTATTTTTTGACTACATTTACTTATTAAAGTTGAGTTTACAGTGAAATCGCCTAACAAACTGTTTAAGAGTGATTCGCAACGCGTGGCATTTTCACTATGCGTTGTGTTTAGTGTTTAAGGTGGTATGCGGGAGCTTAGGCATTGCGTTGCTCACACCTTAACAGGGCGTTAGTTGCCAACGAGAAAAACGTAGCTTAAACAGAATGTTTATAGTTAAAGTCAGTGTGTTTTTGGTGGGGTTTCGTACTTCAATTTTAAATCGTTCGGGTTTGTGAAAATCGTTCTCAGGTTTCTTTTGTGGTTGGATTTTCCGTTTCAGAAACCGATTTACTTGTTGAATGTCAGCTCTGCGGCTTTGTCTTTCCAAAAGAGATTTTTGGTGTTGTTGGTCCGTTTTCTACGGCGTTTTAAGTTCCAAGTGGTTTCAGTGACAGGCGCTTTGAAACTGCGCCTGATTTTAGTTTTTCAAAACACATAAAAACATAGTTGGCAAAGCAGTCATTGGCTTCAAATCAAAGCTTTAGGTTTGGCAACTAACAAAGCATTCAAGAGGGATTCACAACGCTTGGCAGTTTTGGTTTGAATTGGCTTAAGTGTTTACGGCACAAAGGTTTAGGTTAGGTGGTGGCGTTGTTCACCCCTTAATGCGGCGTTATGTGCTTTGGTGGAAATGAATATGGAAATCACAATCAGGCGTATCGAAACAGAAAGCATTGAGGACAAAAGTATATTCGAGACTCTGTTCAAAGAGTATCTGTCTGGATTCTCAGTTGAACTAGATCTCTCAGTAATTGCTCGGCTATTTGCGTTGCCTTATTTCCACGGATTTATCAGTTTTGTCGACAATAAGCCTGCTGGTTTTGCGGTTTGCTTTGAATCGTTCTCAACTTATCGTGCGCAAAGAGTTATGAATATCCATGATTTTATGGTGTCGGACAGCTTTCGCGGTAAAGGGGTTGGCAAGGCGCAATTGAATGGTATCGAACAGTATTGTCGTGATAATGATTACCTCAAAATCACACTAGAAGTCGGTGATGATAATGTTGCAGCTAAAAAGCTCTACAGTTCATTGGACTACAAAGATTACAGAGTAGTTTTGAAAGGGCAGCAACATTGGCAAAAGTACCTCAGTTAGCACGCACATAACAAACTGTTCAAGAGGGATTCGCAACGCGTGGCATTTTCACTATGCGTTGGTTTTAGTGTTTAAGGTGGTATG
>NZ_JAWPOM010000048.1:0-6368 GCF_033344285.1 Vibrio sp. 779(2023) | reverse complement strand
TGTTTTACCGTGGTCAACGTGGCCGATAGTACCAACGTTAACGTGCGGTTTCGTACGTTCAAATTTTTCTTTAGACATGAGTGGTCCCTCTAGGTACGGATTTAGGTGGCCCAAATTGACCACGCAACCAAAAAAAGATAATTGGTAAATCTAATATCAAAAGGAAATAAACTTGAGAGCTGGTGCTGATAGGCAGACTCGAACTGCCGACCTCATCCTTACCAAGGATGCGCTCTACCACCTGAGCTATATCAGCACTCAAATTAGAGTGGAGCGGGCAGCGGGAATCGAACCCGCATCATCAGCTTGGAAGGCTGAGGTAATAGCCATTATACGATGCCCGCAACACGTAACTCTGAGAGCTATTTCCTAAAGAATATGGTGGAGGGGGACGGATTCGAACCATCGAAGGCAGTGCCGGCAGATTTACAGTCTGCTCCCTTTGGCCACTCGGGAACCCCTCCAAATTTTCAAGCCATTCAGACTACTAAAGGAAAGAATGGTGCCGACTACCGGAATCGAACTGGTGACCTACTGATTACAAGTCAGTTGCTCTACCTACTGAGCTAAGTCGGCATAAGTGGTGCGCATTCTATTGAATGATTTTCTAGGTTGCAATAGTAATTTGAAAAAAAATCATAAATTTCGATTTTTTAGATTCGTTTGCTGCAAATTCGTACAAACTTAGCTTTTTTAAAGTAAACTTCGACCTTTGTCGTTTGCTTTGAAGTTCGCTTGATGTATGTTCTTGCTTCTATTAAACCAAGGATAAAAGAGACCCATGAGTCCATTTTTGTCATTTGACCGTGCAAATTGGGCCGAGTTAAGAAACTCTGTACCGATGACACTTTCTGAAGACGACTTGACTGCGCTTCAGGGCATTAATGAAAACCTAACCATGGAGGAAGCGGTAGAGATCTACCTTCCTTTGTCTCGTCTTTTGAATCTGTATGTCCAGGCTCGTCAAAGCCGCAATTCCGTATTACAACAATTCTTAAATACAGAGGAACATGCTCCCCCTTTCGTAATTGGTATCGCTGGCAGTGTTGCTGTAGGCAAAAGTACGACTGCTCGTATTCTAACGGCATTGCTTTCTCGTTGGGAGAATCATCCCAAAGTGTCCTTGGTTACAACAGATGGCTTCCTATATCCGAAAAAAGTACTAGAAGAACGCGGTATCATGCATCGTAAAGGCTTCCCAGAATCCTATGATATCAAGCGCTTAGTCGAGTTCATGTCTGACGTAAAGGCAGGAAAGCCCGATCTTGAAGTACCCATCTACTCTCACATCACGTATGACATTACTGATGAACTAAGGAAAGTGGATAGACCGGATGTTCTTATTATTGAAGGTTTAAACGTTCTGCAAAGTGGAATGGACTATCCACATGACCCGCATCGTGTCTTCGTCTCTGACTTTTTAGATTTTTCAATTTATGTCGACGCAGAAACAGAAACCATTGAACATTGGTATGTAGAACGCTTTTTAAAGTTTCGCCAAGGGGCCTTTACGAAACCAGGCTCTTATTTTAGCCACTACACACAACTCTCTGTCGATGACGCAAAGAAAAAAGCGAAGCAAATTTGGCATGATATTAATGGGCTCAATTTAGAATTGAATATTCTTCCAACTCGTGAGAGAGCCCACTTGATTCTACACAAAGGCGTTAACCACTTAGTTGATAAAGTTTCGTTGCGAAAGTAATCGAAGATTAGTCACTTTTACGCAACGAGATTTCACCACCAATATAAGTCTCTAGTCCTTGGGAGGTTTCGATTAATATTCCACCTTGATGATCGATGCCTCGAACGACGCCATATACCTCTCTAGGACCAATAAGCAGTTTGACCTGACGATTAAGGAAATTGTCTAACCGATTCCAACGTTCGATAAAGCCAGTAAGTCCTTTCATTTCATATTCGACAAGTGCGGAATTCCAATGCTTGATAAGTGTCATTGCTAGAACATTTCTATCGATCTTGAGACTCTGATTTACTTGGTTCAACGTGGTCCATGGCTGGTCAATCTCAGGCTGGTCGTCAGGCATTCCAATATTCAGGCCCATCCCAATCACTAGATGAGCAGCCCCACCGGCCTGACCCGACATTTCAACCAAGATTCCGGCCAGTTTTTTATCTTGATAATACAAGTCATTCGGCCACTTGAGTTTAACACCTTGCATGCCTACTTCTTCCAAAGCTTCCACTGCGGCAATCCCAATCACCAAGCTCAAGCCCATTGCCGCAGCCATTCCTGCATCCAGTCGCCAATACATAGAGAGATATAAGTTAGAGCCAAACGGTGAGACCCATTGTCTACCGCGGCGACCACGCCCTTGTGCTTGATATTCAGCAATACAAACACGGCCCTTTTCCGAATCCGCGACTCTGTCGAGCAAATATTGATTCGTTGAGTCAATCACAGGGACGAGTTC
This sequence comes from Vibrio sp. 779(2023), assembly GCF_033344285.1. NCBI lineage: Bacteria > Pseudomonadati > Pseudomonadota > Gammaproteobacteria > Vibrionales > Vibrionaceae > Vibrio > Vibrio sp. 779(2023). The sequence goes on along the minus strand of NZ_JAWPOM010000048.1, from coordinate 3,933 downwards.
AACAAGTGACTCCGAGCTAGTGGTAAGGAGAGTCTCGTCTAACAACTGCAATGGTGAGGCTAATTGGTAACCGCGCCCTTGCACTCGATAAATATCAATACCCCATTCACTAAGACCTTTAATGTGCTTAGCGATTGCCGCTCTAGAAACATTAAGATCGTCGCCCAACGCTTCTCCTGAATGAAACTCTCCATCACTTAATAACTTTAGAATATGAAGTTTCGTAGAGTGATCTTTTCTCATCTAGATGCCTCGATCTGAGCCAAATTGGTCTCCCCGGTACGATTGAGAAAGCGTACTTCATGCTCAAGTATGATTTGGTATTTGTCCCATACTGTATGCTTCACTAAAGAAGCAAGCGCGACAATGTCATCAGCACTACAATTATCTATGTTGGTCAAAACCAAAGCTTGCATAGGGTTGACCTGCGCACCGTGTACAGACTTCCCTTTTAATCCACACTGATCAATAAGCCAACCAGCAGCAATTTTCATTCCTCCTGAAGCTGGGTAGGCCACTACGTTAGGGTATTTTTTTGTTAGTCGATCATAGTGATCTTCTGTGATCACTGGGTTTTTAAAGAAACTACCTGCGTTACCTATCTTGGTTGGATCTGGCAGTTTTGCCTTTCGCACTTGGCATACTCGTTCGAAGATAGAAGCAGGGCTGAGTTGTTCTTCTGGGATACTTTGTAAAGGACCGTACTGGTTAATCGGCTGCCATTGCTTCGCCAACTTAAGCCCTAATGCGGTGATAAAGCACTTTCCGTGCAACGCATGTTTAAATATGGAATCCCTATAGGCAAACTCACAGTCTTGGGCGTGCATTCTTTTGTTTTCAAACGTAGTTAGATCAAGAACATCTACATAATCACAGATGTCTTTTAGCTCTAGGCCATACGCACCAATGTTCTGAATAGGAGCCGAGCCAGCACAACCTGGAATCAAAGCTAAGTTCTCGATCCCACCGATCCCCTGATTCACACACCAGGAAACCAATTCAGGCCAATCTTCACCACCGGCAATATGTAATAGGTAGTGCTCATCCGTTTCCGTGACTTCTTTACCCATGATTCGATTAACAATCACTAATCCCTCAAAATGTTCTGTAAAAAGAACATTACTTCCTTTACCTAAAAAAAGTTTCGGTAAATGGGTGAATCTTGGGTTTTGAAATAGCTCAATAACATCTTCAAGCGACTCAACGATAGCTAAATAGGAACACGATTGTTCAATTCCAAAAGTATGGTAAGCCTTTAGGCTCGCATTTGTTTTAATTTGCATAGTAGGTTTGCAACACCAGATAAGATTCTCTTAAACTGTCGACATTCTACATTAGTTATCTTTTAACCGCAGTGACAATACCAGACTCATTAATCATAGAAGTGTTAAATCCCATCAAGCTCCCCCTCATTAAGAAACTATACAAGGCGTATTACCCTGCGGGTCGAGCCAAAAAAGATGAATTGATCATTACAGCAAGCCATAAAGGTGAAATCATTGCGTTACTACGTTTAAAAAGTGTAGATAAAGTTCGTCTATTGACAGGAATGTTGGTCATTCCGAAAGTTAGGGGAACAGGGATTGGAAAAGAACTACTAACTCATTGTAAAAACAATGTTTTCACTGATGGCGATTATTGCTTCGCGTTTACACATCTCGAATCCTATTATTCCAAGCATGGATTCACAACAATTGATTGCTCTGAGCTACCACACCCGCTAAAAATGGCATTTCAACGTTATGTAGATAGCGGTAAAGATCTCATTCCAATGCAATTCATCTCTTCAACGACATCAAAACGCGTGCTTTTGTAGCCAGGTAAATCATATCTTTGATAAAATGGCAGGTTCGCAATATTGCACTAAACTAAGGTACTCATACCGATATGATAGTAAGTAGGAATCCATTCGAACAGTTGCCAAGTCTCGCTGTCAATCCGGAAGACTTTGATGTTCTGTATTCAGCAGAATCATTCAGAACCCGTCTTTTAGATGCTATCAGCAAAGCAACGTCGCGAATTTACCTAGTCGCTCTATATCTGGAAGATGATGAAGCTGGACGTGAAATTCTCACTGCGCTTTATGAAGCGAAACAGCGCAATCCTGGGTTGGACATCAATATCTGTGTCGACTGGCATCGAGCGCAGCGTGGCCTGATTGGTGCGGAGACATCTGAGGGTAATTCAGCGCTTTACAAAGCATATGCCAGCAAATACCAACACCCAATCCCTGTCTATGGCATACCAGTGCGTGGCAGAGAAGTTTTTGGGGTACTGCATTTAAAAGGCTTCATTGTCGATGATACTGTTATCTACAGTGGGGCGAGCTTAAATAACGTTTATCTCCATTATCATGAACGTTATCGATTTGATCGTTACCATGTGATTCGACATGAATCTTTAGCGAATTCAATGGTGCAATTCATTCAGGAAGAAATGATTGCTCACCCTGCCGTTAATGATCTTGCAGGAAAAGATAAGCCAGAAACCAAAGAAATAAAGTCGGCGATTCGCCAACTGAGGGCTTCTCTTGCTCAAGCCAACTATAAGTTTGAAGACCAAGCTGCAACAGAAGAAAGTGTAAAAGTCACTCCGTTAGTTGGGCTAGGCAAACGCCGTAATCTGCTCAATCAACAGATTGTAAAGTTATTGGCAGCAGCCCAAGACGAAATTTTCATTTGTACGCCTTACTTTAACTTCCCTAAAGCACTTCATCGTGAAGTGAAACGAGCCATGAAGCGTGGTGTGAAAGTAACTATTGTTGTGGGTGATAAAACCGCCAACGACTTTTACATTGCACCCGAGGAAGACTTTAAAACCATTGGCGGACTTCCATATCTTTACGAAGTGAATTTGCGTCGCTTTGCGAAAGCCAATGAAGCGAATATCGCTGCACGTAAATTGTCAATTCACCTATGGAAGCATGACAATAACAGCTTCCACCTTAAGGGTATTTGGGTTGATAAACGCTATATGCTACTTACTGGGAATAACCTAAACCCACGTGCTTGGTCACTCGACCTAGAAAATGGGCTACTCATACAAGACAATTATGCGAAGCTCACTGAGAAGTTTGAAGACGAAGTTTCGCGTATTCTTGAGCATACTCACCTTATCTGTACTTATAAGCAATTAGAGAAAGTAGAAGACTATCCTATAGGGGTACAGCGACTGGTCAGAAAAATTACCCGCCTAAAGGCAGATGGTGTTTTAAAACGTATTCTTTAGACATCATTTCTCGCTCTAAAGTACGTCGAGATTTTTATACTAAGCCAACCGCTTTAGCAGTTGGCTTTTTCATATAATCCATTTGGAATACTTAACTATTTTCTAGTACCGCTAGTGAGCACATAACCACTTAGATCTAGAGCGACTCTCTTAATGGGTTTGAGCTTTGACGTTTGTGAGTATTCCGCATAGCTTACAGCCTCGAGCTAAGCTACCCCTCTCTGTTTTGGCGCTTCTTACCCCTTGGCGATATATTTTTTCTGAGACTCATCAAATGTTCAGCGTCGAAAATCATCACCTCGCTAATGAAGAGCTCCTTCAATCTTTCACCTTCCAATTCTTTTCAAGTCGTTTGATTTTTGAGCCAGGAGAGATTGGGGGTATATATGACGCTTTTCTGGATTATGTGCACAGTTCGTTTTTTCTTTCTCATCAAGATTCAAGCCGTTGAACGCCTTTGAATACCATAGATTACTTAGGTTTGTTTGTAGGTCATATTGTCTTTCCACAGCATCAACGGCCTATATTAATTAAAGCCTAGTGTGTAATCACGCAAAGTTCACTTAGTAGGGATTATGGGGAGTAGTCTAATTAGGTGTAAACACACTTCAGGGAAACGCCGCAGTAGAAACGAAAAAAGCCTCAGTCTTTCGACTGAGGCTTAATATAAGTGGCGGAGTGGACGGGACTCGAACCCGCGACCCC
>NZ_JAWPOM010000047.1:0-7198 GCF_033344285.1 Vibrio sp. 779(2023) | reverse complement strand
CGAAAACATAAAACGAGAATACCAAGGTCAAGTTGAGAAGGATATCGTAAACAAACACGCCAAAGAAGCGAAACGACTCAACAAGAAAGAAAACGAGATCTACGCTATCAAGCAGCAAACAGAGAACAAGGAAGTGGCGTTACAAAAGCAAATAAGAATAGTCAATCACGCACACCGTCGACAAAACCAACAGACACAGAGTAAGTTAGGTCAAAGAGATCGACTGAGCGCAGAGAAGAAAATAATGGCAGAGTTCTTAGATGAAATAGACTGGAAGTTCACGGATGGAACAAAAATCACGTATACCGCTCTAGCAAGATTAGCAAAGAAACATAGAGGCCATTAATCAGATAACAACCCTAAAAAGGGCTGTTATCTGATATAGCTTGTTTAGTGCCACACATTACAATTTGCCAGTCGACTTCCAACGGAAGTAAGTTCTTCGACTGATACCAAGCTCAACCCAAGGTTCGTTAAGGCTAGGTCTACCTCCACCTTTTGAAACTTTTCCACCCTTAGCACCTTTCTTAGCGTGCCATTGGCTTTTCTTTTCTGGCGTGAATTCTCGATACGTCCAGTTAGCGATCGACTTCGCTATCGCTTTCACTTCTGACACGGGCAAAGGAACATTGAACTGGCTATTCGTACTTTCTACTTTGTCGTAGACGGCTGCATTCCACTTTCTTTTGTAGTTAGGCGCCCAGTATTCCCGAATCGCTCTATATGCCCACTGACGAGTGTTATCGAACAACTCACAGTTACGGCCAAGACCAGACGTTTCGCTACCACGTAACGGGTGGCCTTTCAGATCGAGGTATTCCGCCAGTTCATCGAGTGTGTACTCGTACTCTGTCCAAAACTCATTTTGCCAATGTGGGTGCAGTGGATTTTTCGTCAGTAGTCCTGCGAATCCACGATCCGCTTTCAGACGCTCAATCATCGCGGATTCAATCGCAGCTGCGTAGCGAATAGGTTCACTATGCGCGATATCAGACGTACAGAATGGAACTTTCAAGCGATACGCAATGTGTGCGTGTGCGTTCTCTGGGTTCTTTGAAGTCCAATATGGTGTGGGAAGATCGTTGTCGTACCAAGCCAACACACCGCCTTGTCGATCAATATCAAAGACAAGGTAAGTGACCAACTTCGGTTGGTTCACTTGCAGATATTTTTTCTTAATCGCTGTACTTTTTGGGCGTATGTAAGTGACACCGAGTTCATCGGTGCAATACGGCTTATGAGGAAGCGTCTCGATTAGATCGAGTTGAAATGCGTTTGATTGTTTAGCTTTCACACATAACTGCACTTATGGCGGTTACGTGTGGATTGTCTTTGTCTTTCCATGTGTTAAAATTACCTTAAGCTTTAGCCCTGATAACTCTCCATTCCGCCAAGTTTGAATGAGTTTCGGGGCTTTGTTTTATCTAGAGTTAATCTTACTCCTCAATACCTTACTTCGCAATTTCCCTTCGCTTTTCTTGCTTTCAGGCACAAAAAAGGCCGCTATAGCGACCTTTCGAGAATCATTGTTCTACCGAAACACTGCACTTCGCACAAAGTGACATTACGTTAAATCCCACTCTTCACATTAAGCGACATGTTACCACCTAACATGCCGAATTTATCTTTAAGTCTTTGAATTTATGTTGACCATGAAAGATTAAATGAGCTTAGATCTGAGTAGAAATACGGCTTTTCGCCGTATAGAAAGCGTTATGTGTTTTTCTTGCAAGCGCCATGATTAATCAAAACTTTTTTCTAGCCATGCGGCATGGGTGAATTAAAAAACGGTGCCTTAGAGCGTCAATTTGGCGCCTTATTTTTGCGATTTTAAGTGGTTGTAAGTTGCTGTTTTTAAGGTGTTTATTTTTCTTGAGAACTGGTTGGTAAATGTTAGTCTTCGACTCAAATAGAAAGAGGGCTAGAAAATGGATAAAACAGACCAGTTATATGTACAAGCAGACTTTTCACATCAAGACATGAGTGGTCAGTATTTTAAAAATTGCAAATTTTTCTGCTGTTCCTTTAAACGAGCGAACCTCCGCGATACACAATTTGTAGATTGTTCTTTCATTGAACGAGGTGAATTAGAGGGGTGTGATTTTTCTTACTCGGATCTTAGAGATGCATCTTTTAAAAACTGCAGTCTTTCAATGTCGTATTTCAAAGGTGCAAATTGTTTTGGTATCGAGTTCAGAGAATGCGATTTAAAGGGTGCCAATTTTTCTCAAGCTAGCTTCATGAATCAGGTATCGAACAGAATGTATTTTTGTTCAGCTTATATAACAGGTTGTAATCTTTCATACGCCAACTTTGAAAGGCAGTGTATCGAAAAGTGTGATTTGTTTGAGAATAGATGGATTGGCGCAAATCTGAGTGGTGCATCATTTAAAGAGTCTGATTTAAGTCGGGGAGTATTTTCTGAAGGGTGTTGGAGCCAGTGTAGGTTGCAAGGTTGTGATTTGAGCCACTCGGAGTTGTATGGTTTAGACCCTCGGAAAGTTGACCTTACAGGTGTAAAAATCTGTTCGTGGCAGCAAGAACAACTTTTAGAGCAATTAGGTTTAATAGTAGTTCCTGACTAAATTTGATGGTTTGAACACACACATAACAAACGCCTCAAGAGGGACTGTCAACGCGTGGCGTTTCCAGTCCCAATGAGCCGCTGTGGTTGCAGTTGTTGTGTTTGAGTTTAGTTGTTATGCGTTGCCAGCCCCTTAGGCGGGCGTTAGCCCTCAGGAGGAAAAATGAAAATATCCATTATGGCAGCAGTTTCTGAGAATGGAGTAATTGGCTCTGGATTGGATATACCTTGGCATGTACAAGGTGAGCAGCTCCTGTTCAAAGCTATGACTTACAATCATTGGCTTTTAGTCGGTCGTAAAACTTTCGACTCAATGGGTAAACTTCCCAATAGGAAATATGCTGTGGTTACTCGCTCAGAAATGGTCTCGAATGATCCAGATGTTATTTATTTCACCAGCATTGAATCGGCATTATCTTACTTAGACAATACGACAACACATGTCTTTGTTTCTGGTGGTGGTGAAATTTACAAAGCATTAATCGAACAAGCAGATGTTATCCATCTTTCAGTGATTCATAAGCACATCTCTGGCGACGTGTTTTTCCCTTCAGTTCCACAGAGTTTCAAACAAACATTTGAGCAAAGTTTCAGTTCAAATATTGATTACACGTACCAAATTTGGGCAAAGGGCTAACAAACTGTTTAAGAGGGATTCACAACGCGTGGCATTTTTACTATGCGTTGGTTTTAGTGGTTAAGGCGGTATGCGGAAGCTTCGGTATTGCGTTGCTCACCCCTTAACAGGGCGTTAGAGCACTCCTAGTAAAGTAACATAGAGTTAACAAAATAATGTTAGATAAATTAGTTGGTAAGGTTATTAATTTCAAAGCGGTCACTAAAACCAAGGTACAGTTTGAATTAAGTGAAAATAATTGTGTAATCGAACTTCAAGTATCTGATGCTTGGGTTATTAATCGTAATGATGAAGTTACTGTTGTCGGCGAGCGGGACTCAAAAACAGGTAAGTTTATTGCCTATGCTTACAATAACCACACAAAGGGAGTATTTGGTAAGTATGATGCCCAAGTAGTAGGTGGATGGTTGTTTGTTGTTATTGGGCTATTCTTTTTTTGGGCTATTTTTCCACTGTTCTTACATGTTCCTGCAGGAATCAAACAGATTTCGCTTGGGAAAAAAGTTAACGAAGCTTTTGACTTGGTGACACAGAGCAAAGTGCTCTAACAAAGCATTTAAGAGTGATTCGCAACGCGTGACTCTGTAACGAAAATCACCTCCCCCTATTGATTAATGTATACCAATTTCATAGAACCACTTGAAGATGTATACATTAATCAGAATCCAAATTTATGCCTGAGCCACACTCAAAATCGGTGTCTATTATTCCTATTATGTTAAACGGGCGAGTTAGCTATCAAAAACAGCCCTTAGAACGCCATCAGAGGCTCTAGGCACGTTTTTAAGCACTTACTATGCCCTACTGACCCAGAAATCGGGCTGAAAGTTTGTGACGCTTTTCAGGCGATTTACAGGGCAAAGATGGCGCTGTTCGTTTGAAACAAAAAACGCCCTCTAAGGGGCGTTTTTCTAGGTTTTATCAAAAAATTAAGTAATTTAAAGATGCAACATTGGGTTCATCTGTTGGTGCAAGATCCGGATAACAAAGATATCGAACTCTCGAACTCGATAAAAAATGGCGTGTTTCTGATGATCATGACGACGTACGCCAGAACGAAGTTCGGAACAATCTCGACCAATGAATGGTGCCTCTGACAGAGTTTGTAAACATTGTTCCATTTCATCGGTGTAGTTGTCGGCTTGCTCTGCGCCAAAATTTAAAAAGGTATATTCGTAGATATCCCCAAAATCGTCTGCTGCTTTTTGGGAAAGTTTATACATGCAGCTTGGCCTTTCTTCTTGCTGCCACTTCTTTTAATGACAAGGAACACTCTCCGCTCGCCTCACCCTCATCGAGCGCTTTTCGCAGTAAGTCTTGTTGATTCTCTTGTTGTTCGAGTAGTCGCAATGCACTTCTCATCACTTCACTTGTTGAGCCATAACGACCTGTTGCGATCATTCTTTCGATAAAACAATCAAGAGATTCTCCGATTGTGACGCTTGTTGTTCTAGCCATAAAATCACCATGTGTTAATTATTAACACACCTAGTATACCTCTTCATTTTCTCTTTTTCGCTAATTGCTTATCACACCATGCCATGAGCTGTTCGGCTTTCAATGTTATTACCCCCAGAGCCAACATACCCAAGATGTAACTCCACCCCAAAGCATTCCCCCAACCCGGTATGTTGTCACTCACCACAATGAAAACAGCGCAAAATGATAATGCTGTAAAAATAACTCGAATAAACATAACAGCCTCTTTCTCATAGATTCTTTTATCCACCTTACCATCAGCGTTTTGTTTCCTAAGTTTGGCTCTTGATCATGCAGCTCAAAAACGCCTAGCGTTCAAAATGCACATCACCGGCCCAGGATAAACTTGCAGTTTATCTTGGGCTAGTGATGCGACAAGCGCAGCGCGTCAGTTCGTGAGGGGCTACTGCCCCTAACCCCGTCAAATTCACTCAAAGCACCGCCCTGTTGCTACGCAATTCAGGCGGTACTTTTCGCAAATTTCGCGAGCCTACTCGCGCTATGTAGAATTTAAAAATTCCACATAGCGCGAGCTTTAATAAGCTTTTATATAATTTCACGCAACAAAAAGCCTGCAACAAAACAATATTGCAGATAAAACGTGAAAATGTCACAATGGAATTTCCATAGCCCACTGCTGCTTATGCAGGAACCTGACCTCTACAACCTCCTTGGTTTGGTCTGCGAAAATCAAATCCGCGCTTAGTCAGAGAACTAAAAAATGATTTTGCCTCAGGGGAGTACGGCCTAGTTAACACCGTACACGTTGGTTTTAATTACTGATACCAACGGTGCTTCTCAAAGCAGCGAAACACAAAAATCAGTACGCACTTCACTGGCGGAAAGTGAACGTGAAAAGGTGTGAACAGTCGGCCTTGCTATACGAAAAAAAGCAAAATTGGCGAACGGCAATGCCGTCTGGATATTTTTACGAAAATATTTAGCTAGTTCTTACGCCCACATCGAGATTTTTATGAGCTTTGATCCAGTAGCAGCGACCGAAGCTGCAAAAAAGACCCGTGCTTTACGCAAAGGCAAAAACTATAAGAAACGCACCTCTAAACTTGAACCGTTCCGTTCTGAAATCGCCAAAATGTACAAGCATGGCGCATCTTTAGAACTGATTGCTCTGCACCTCCAAACTGAACACAAGCAATATGCAGCTCGCAGTACCATCCTCCGATATATCCATTCCATCGGAGTAACACGCAATGGCTAAAGGGCACTTCGCAAAATCAGAAAAACAAGCCGCTTCTGTCATGAAAGAAATGCAGGGGAAAGGTAATGCCATAGAATCGGTGGGAACGGCGAGGAACTACGAACAAGCATTGAAAACCTGTTGCGATTATCTGAAAGAGTTCAAGCTTGGCTCTCTAAGAGAACTAACCCCAGAACAAGCAAAAAACTACATAGAGTTACGCGCTCACGAATGTAAACAAAGCACAATCGACATGGATCGTCAGGCAATACAAACAATGATGCAGCATGTCACACATAAGTTAGAACCCAATCAAACACTATACCCACCCAAAGAGCTTCCTACATCTAAAAAAGAAACTATTGAAAACTCTCGTTCTTACACGCCAGAACAGGTCAATGCGATCATTCAGCACCAAACCGAGCAACATGCACTCTCAACACAACTTTGTCATGAAGCGGGTCTACGCGCTCACGAACTGTACACACTACGACCTTCTGGCGAAGTAAATCCGAGTCCACGGGACGTACACCAAGATAAATTTTCCCAACTCCCCAATGACTCAAAAACCTACACGGTTCAAGGGAAAGGCGGTCTCATTCGTGAAGTTCAAATCCCCAACCATTTGGCAGAAAAGTTAGAAGAACGCAGACTCGATACACCACAGCAACTCTCTGACAGGGGCGTGAATTACGAATCGCATTACAACATAGCAGGAGGACACAAGTTTTCTGATGCGTTCAGCAAAGCGAGTTCTCGCGCTCTTGGGTACTCCAACGGAGCACACGGCTTACGCCATAGCTACGCACAAAACCGCTACGAACAACTGGCTAACCACTTTGAGCGTATCGATGTCATGACGATTATTTCTCAAGAGCTAGGGCATTTCCGCCCCGATATTACAGAGGTATACCTACGATGATTTGGGGATTTTTGACGGTAATTGTTGTGGGATTGGTATTGCTTTTTGCAGCACCATTTCTTGATTTTCTAACTCCCGATAGCACGATTTGGTTAGTAGACTTATCCAACTCAAATGGTCCTATTTTACTAGCACAAGGCGCAAAAACGCTCTGGTACCAATGGCAATCATGGGTTTACATATTCTTGTTTAGCCTCATGACAGCGTTCATTTTAGGTTTAATTTACAACGGCATTCGCACATTCGCAGATGAGTCGTTACTCAAAGCTAAGAAAGAATTAGCTAAAAAAACGAAAGAGATCGAAAACATAAAACGAGAATACCAAGGTCAAGTTGAGAAGGATATCGTAAACAAACACGCCAAAGAAGCGAAACGAC
>NZ_JAWPOM010000046.1:7861-8051 GCF_033344285.1 Vibrio sp. 779(2023) | reverse complement strand
CTTTCATGATAGCCATATCGTTTAAGCACTTCAAGTATTCCTGCACCTGTTTTGGATTCAAGATGTTTTGGAACAGGCGATGCGCATCAGCCACCGATCAAGGGAAGTTCCATAGGTGGCAGGTAAAGGCACTAATCAAAACTTGCGAAAGCACGATAAAACCGCTCTCTTGTAGCTGCTAGAGGGAGAA
>NZ_JAWPOM010000046.1:0-7761 GCF_033344285.1 Vibrio sp. 779(2023) | reverse complement strand
ATAATTGATTAGTGTTGTGAGACTGGAATGGGGGCGTAAAGCCTTACTCACAGCGCAGGGCAGCCCGAAAGGGAAGAGACTTACCCAATCTGAAAGCGACCAAAAAGATACCCAAATCACTCATAAATTTGAGTTGAAAAGGGTAGGGGTCGGCGCAGCCGAAAGGGTGGTTTGCGCTAGCTTGGCTAGCCTCCTCTTTGCTCTTACTGTCATTGTTTGATACTTCATGATTTCCCTTATTTGCATTTCTTTATCTTACTTTCTATCTTTTGTTAAGCACATAAGCAAGGCTACACAAAGACCCCTCCACTTCGTTACGTTGTCATTGTGCCTTGTAAGGGACGCTACGCTCCCTTAACCCTAGTTAAAAGCACTCAAACTAAAGAATTGCCATGACTGAAAAGAAGAAAGTAATACGAGAAAAGTCCATCAAGATCAGAGTCACTGAGACTGAACTTCAAGCTCTGAAAGATCGGTGTGATGGTGCGGAATTAGCTCCTTGGGTGAGAGAGACTTGTCTTGGGGAACGGACTCTTAAAAGAGCCAATGTTCCTAAAGTAGACCCCGCATTATTGCGCCAGTTATCTGGACTTGGAAATAACTTGAATCAGATCACTAGAGTAGTGAATACCCAGAATTATGATGTCGTGAATGTGGTTCAAGTATTGGCTCAACTTTCAGCAATCGAGCGTCAGCTTGGGCAAATAATGGCACAGTATGAGATCTCAGTATGATTGTTCAGTTCGCTCGTAGAGGTAAGGGCGTTGGGAGTGGCCCTGTTGATTATCTCTTAGGGAAAGATAGAAATCGGGAGAGGGCGACACTCAATCAAGGCGATCCTGATTTAGTTCAATCACTCATTGATTCGAGTCCTTACGCCAAAAAGTACACATCGGGCTTTCTTTGTTTTGCTGAAACGGACTTATCACAAGAGATTAAAGATCGCCTCATGGCTGATTTTGAAAAGGCTTTGTTACCAGGCTTAGACAAAGACCAATACTCCATTCTTTGGGTAGAGCATCTTGATAAAGGGCGGTTAGAGCTGAATTTTGTTATTCCAAATATTGAGCTTCATTCTGGCAAGCGACTTCAACCTTACTACCACTTTGCAGACAATCCTCGTATCGATGCGTGGCGCACCATTAAGAATCTTGAACTAGGGCTTCATGACCCAGATGACCCTGCTAATCAGCAAGGCTTGGTGAGTGCTAAAGACACTCCATCCGATGCAAAAGAGATTCAGCAACTTCTTACCGATGGTCTACTTAATCTTGCTCAATCAGGCGCGATCCGTAGTCGAAAAGGGGTAATTGGTGCGCTTGAAAGCAAAGGATTTGAGATTGCCAGAGTGACAGCTAAAAGCATCAGCATTAAGAATCCCGAAAGTGGGAAACGAAACATAAGATTAAAAGGTTTGTTGTATGAGCAAGATTTTGAATATGGCGAGGGACTTCAATTCGCAATCGAAGAAGCAAGCCAACGCTATCGAGCAAACGCTAAAGAAAGACTTCGAGAGGCACGAACAACGTATTCAAGATGCGTTGAAATCAAGCGAGCAGAAAATCATAAACGACATCCAAGAGCAGCAATCACGTTTGAATCTCTTGGTGATGAAAACATGGATTTGGTTGCCAGTGACCCTGTTATTTTTGGTGATCGTCAGTTACGGGATCGCTTGGTATCAAGGGCAGACGATATTAGACAATCAGAAAAAGATAGCCCGCCAAAAAGCGATCCTAGAGCAGTTCCAGAACAAGACTTGGGGGCTTTCTCTGTACGAGAGCCAGAAAGGGGAACGTTTTATTGTGATACCAGAGGGTTACTCGATTCTGGAGGGGTGGACAATGAACGATGGCAAGAACGAGCTGATCAAGTTGGAGAGGAAATAAATGACCGAGCTAGAGAAACAACTTTTGCACGCCTTCGAGGTTTTAGAGAGGCAGCACAAGGAGCAGCACAGCGAGTTCGTGAAGCTCTACAAGGATTTAGAGAAAAGATTCGAGCAGAGCAGCGAGGAGAACCAACGCTTACAGAGCAGTGTGAGCAGCTTGACCATGCAAGTAAACAACTTGACGCAGCAGCTCCAGTCGTTGGAAAAGCAATACAGCAAGAGCAGTCGTTAGCACGACAAAATCGCAGAGGTCGAGGTTTCGGATTTAATCGTTAATACATTTGAAAATACGCTTGCCAGGAGTACAATGTACTCCTATTCTTTTGGGAGAGGATCGGGTTATTAGCTACGCATTAGAGTTTATTGAAACGCCATTGTTTGAATCTCAGCGAAAAGAGATGCTCACGGATGAAGAGTTTCGAGCGTTGCAGTCAGACATCATCAAAAACCCAGAAATGGGATCGTTGATTGTCGGAACGGGAGGGCTAAGAAAAGTTCGCCTTGCTGGAGAATCGACAGGTAAGAGTGGTGGTTATCGAACGATTTACTTACTGATCCAACCTGATGTTGTCTATTTGGTGTTGCTGTACAAGAAAGGGAGAAAGGACTCTTTAACTCAGAAAGAGAAGAATCTCCTTAAAGAAGTGTCGAGGTCGATTAAGAGAGAGTATGACAATGAGCAATAGTATTTTTGATGAACTTTATACATCGATGAAGCAAGCCGAAGCGATTGCAAAAGGAGAGCAGACTCCTGCGAATGTCACTCGTTATGAGATTGCCGATGTTAAAGCGATCCGAGCACAACTGGATGTCAGCCAAAAAGAGTTGGCACAAGCGATGGATGTGAGTATTGATACCGTGAAAAGTTGGGAGCAAGGACGGAGAAATCCGACAGGTTTAGCAAGCAAAGTCCTAACTCTACTCTCTAAAGAGCCAGAGCTTTATGCGAAGTTTTCAGTTTAAAGATTAAGAGGTGTCTATGAGTGCAGCTGTTACTTTTGAGCAATTCTGTCAGCGTTACGAGTACGATCCGAGAAGTTCGTTATCTCGATTTGAATATGAGAAGTACAAAGAGAAGAAGTACAAAGAGAACTTAGAGATAGCTAACGAGCTGATCACCAAAGATGCCATCGATAAGATGAAAACATAGAAAAAACGCCCTTAGAGGGCGTTTTTTGTTTCAATCGAACTGCGAACTTTTTGTCCTGTAAATCGCTCTGAAAGCGTCACAAACTTACAGCCCGATTTCTGGCTAATTAGGTAAGGATAAGTGCTTAAAAACGCTCCAGGAGCGTTTTGAGAACGTCAGATTGGCGTTTTGAGATGCTAAGTCGGCTATTTAACGTAATAGGAATAATAATCACCACCACAACGTTATGTTGCTTTAAATTATGAGCTTCTTTGCTTCGATTTGAAGCCATTCAAATGTGTTTTTGGGCTCTCCATGCATTTCCATTTGATGCCAAAGTTTTTCAAATGACAAAATAGTGACTTGTAGAGCAACTTCTTCATTTCCAATTTCCATTGTTAAATTTTCGAGAAGTTTAATCGTATGAGCATCTACTAAAGTGTCGTATTTTTTTATTTTACACAAAGCCATAACGCAATACTCACAAAGTGTTGATATGCATGTAACTTTATAATAGTGCTCAATTGCGTATATAGTGGTTTTTTTTGGCCTAAGTCTATTAAGAACGTTCAATTGCTCACACAAACCTAGTCTTAAATATGATGTGTATGAGATAAATGGGATAAAGCGTGAAACTAAAAATTTATTTTAAAACATCGAATAACAAAGGCTTTGAAATCGCATCATATCAAGAACATTACGAGACAATTGTTGCTCAATGGCTTTCGTTAGGTCGTACACTAGAATCGAGTTCTTTTTTCCTTGTGCTGTACGATGATGATGGTAAGTGTGTAGATGCCAAATATCTTTCAAAAAATAATTTTAGTCGATTGCTGATAGAGTGGGACTGCTTTGGTTTAAAAGAAAGTAATGAGTAATTTAACGTAACACTCGTTGTGCGAACTGAACGATAGAACGCAAAAGGTTGCCCAAACCGGCGACCTTTTTTACATCTGGCAGATACGAAAAACGCCTCCCAATGGGAGGCGTTTTTCTTGAGGACGTTCATTACCTTAGAAAAGGATCGTTGAGATCCCAGCTCTTTGGTTGTAATCTCAATCCCCAGATGTGACAAAACCGACCCTGCAAGGTCGGCTTTGATCGGAATACTTACCGGTTTGACGGCCTGTGTAAGTCCTTTCATGATAGCCCATATCGTTTAAGCACTTCAAGTATTCCTGCACTCTGTTTGGACTCAAGATGTTTTGGACAGAGCGATGCGCATCAGCCACCGACCAAGGGAAGTTCCAAAGGTGGCAGGTAAAGGCACTAATCAAAACTTGCGAAAGCACGATAAAACCGCTCTCTTGTAGCTGCTAGAGGGAGAACTGCGGAAAAGGAATAATTGATTAGTGTTGTGAGACTGGAATGGGGGCGTAAAGCCTTACTCACAGCGCAGGGCAGCCCGAAAGGGAAGAAACTTACCCAATCTGAAAGCGACCAAAAAGATACCCAAATCACTCATAAATTTGAGTCGAAATGGG
This sequence comes from Vibrio sp. 779(2023), assembly GCF_033344285.1. NCBI lineage: Bacteria > Pseudomonadati > Pseudomonadota > Gammaproteobacteria > Vibrionales > Vibrionaceae > Vibrio > Vibrio sp. 779(2023). Next base: position 3,257 of record NZ_JAWPOM010000046.1, on the reverse strand, counting down.
TAGGGGTCGGCGCAGCCGAAAGGGTTGTTTCTGTTCCTATCTCACTGGTGCGAGAGCCACTGAACCTGAATTTTCAGCCATCGGTTTTCAATATCGTCAGAATGGCAAAATATTTACAGTGGGTCATCTTGTTTAAGTTGTTTAACGATTCGCTGTACAGACGATAGACTGATATTGAGTTGAGCAGCAATTTTACGTTGACTGATGTCATCAGCCAGGAGTTGTGCAACTTCGGATTTGAGTCTCATTGCTGTTGTACGCCCCTTGTACGTGCCTTTTGCTTTTGCCTTGGCAATGCCCTCCAATTGTCTTTCTTTGCGTATTGCTGTTTCAAACTGATAAACACTGGCTAACATGTTGAGCAGTAGCTCATTCATTGGATTAGTTTTATCAGCAGTGAACGTTAGGTTTTCTTTGATGAAATGAACAGAACAGCCATTGCTTGTGATTTTCTTGATTAAATCGTGCATGTCACTGATTGAACGTGCAAGGCGGTCAATAGACCAGACGTGAATCTCGTCACCACTACGAATTGAACGTAGCATTTCCTGTAATGCTGGTCGGTCGGTGTTGGTTCCGGTGGCCTTGTCGGTGTAGGTCTTGTCGGCTTCGATATCCTGGCGGTCTGTGTTTTGGTCTAAACTGCTAACTCGAATGTAAGCTATTTTCATCTTGTGAACTTCAATCTGTGGGAATGAATATATTGTATTCTCATTATGGTGTATTCACAAGTCTAAGACCCTAGATTTGATAGTTGTTTGTGAGTTGTGAGGGTAATGGTTACGTTAGTTTTGTATTCATTTATTAGTGTATTCACAGGGTAAACTTATGAATACAGTGTATTTAATAGTTATTATTTTTAGGGGATTGAGTACTGTAATTTGTTGATATTGTTGCATTAGCATGTGCTAATTAATTTATTTTTGTATATGCATGAATCGAGAGTGCAGTTTGTTAAGTAAATGGCCTTAACTGTGTATCAAATCAGCCAAGGCATTTTTTGTAGTGGTCATTGGCGTTCTGCTCATCTTTGGCGAGATACGATATCCAATGTACCCACCCGGCAGGGCAGTGGTGTTTATTCTTCTGGATGTTGTATAAGTAAGCTTCTTTGCTGGTGGTGTTCAAGTGACTTGTATTTTTTGTCAGTAACGTTGAGTAATGAGGCTGTCCCGATGTGGCGAATGCGTTATCACTATCTGATTTGTAGCTAGGAACGAGATTAATTATGCCTTTCTCGTTGGTGATATCACCCCACCAGTCACAAATCGTTTTGTATAAATTAGCCTTGAGATTAAAGCCGGTTACTTGCTTAGAGTCGAAGTAATAAACTGTATGGATGTGTAAACCTTTATCTTCCGAGAATTCAACTTTCCAATTTCGTTTAAGACTGATTTTCTTACGTAGTCTGTCGTTGAGTTTCTGATATGCAGTGAGAAGATCCGGAATATCTAGTACGGCCTGCTCTTCACTTGTCATGCTTGCTGGTAATGAAAAATCTAATCTAATTGCTCTGATCACTTCCCACTCTGCTAGAGCGTCATTAAAAGTCTTAATCAATTTATCCATATGCTGCTGGACTAAAACTTTAGAGCGGTTTACCGAGTAATCCAGGTAAGAGGATCTTTTATTTATGTATTTATGCCTGATAACGATATGTCCCTATGTAAGTGTAGGTATAGAATAGATTGTATCCGTTCCGGTTTTTGCCTAAATCAGCCCTGAAAATTACATGAGAAAACAAGCCTGCGGAGCCTTATGTATCAATGGTTATTAGAAATGTAATAGGCAATGAAAAACTGTCAGAATAACCAGAAGAATTTATTCCGAGATAGGTACGTGGCCTTAATGTATAAATTTGCCCACACGCTTACATTAACATAGAAGATATAGTGATGCAAGTCATATATTTGCATTTTTCTCTAGGGTGCTCGCTGAGGGCGTTTCTGGGCTGTTTTAGTGCTGGGTAATGAATGGTATTGGTTGGTGCTTTAAAGTGGCTATACGGGCTTTTCAGTTCGTTCTATGGCTGTTGATGGTTCACTTTCAGCATTGATAACAACGATTGTTTGAACTCTCGCTCTTTTTTTTCTGCTTCAGAAATTGCCTGGGCTTTTTCCTTGTCTAACAAACTTTGAATTTGCTCTTCAATCCATCGTTGCTGTTTGGCTTCAATATCGGCTTGGTAATCAACTCGTACTTTGTCTAATGATTCCGCTAATTTCTGTTTCGCTTTTGCTGGTGGTAACTCATAAACAATGCTGATACCAGCACCAGCCAATCTGTATTTGTCGGATACTATCACGTATTTTTGCTTCAACTTCTCTGGTACATCGTTGAGAAAATGATAGATAGAAGAATAAAACTCTTTGAAGTATTTTCCTTCACGTTCATGCAGCATCTTGGTTGATGCTTCGAGAGTATCTAATCGCTCTTGGTCAAACTTGATTGGACAACGTTCGTTTAATTCGTTGATAATTTCTTGATTCATAATTTAAATTTCCTTTTGTTGGTATTTTGAGTGGTAATGTTGTATCGACCTGATAGAAAGATTTCGGGCCAGTCTGTGCTCTATGATTTCTTTAACGGTGAACCCTGCCAATACAGCTTCAATGCAGAGGATAACGTCAGTCAGACGTTGATTTTTGGCGCAGTAGGTGGCGCAGGCGAGCTTATAGCTGTCTGTAAATTCCATAGATATTCCTGATTTTTCTGAAAAACAATAAAGATAAAACGGAGAATTATTAGTGAAGTGGTGTGCGGAGTAGAACAACCCCATAGCTATAGTATATCGCAAATGAGAATAATTCTCAACTAGGCTGCACTATGAGATTTGTATGGTGATGTTGTTAGATGAGAAAAGGATAGTTGAGTTCAAACGCTTTTAGCATTAATCTCTTTTTCAGATGTGAAAAAACCGACTTTGGCGAGTCGGTTTATTTCGGAATACTTACAAGATTTCAGCCCTTGGTAAGTTCTTTCATGATAGCCATATCGTTTAAGCACTTCAAGTATTCCTGCACCTGTTTTGGATTCAAGATGTTTTGGAACAGGCGATGCGCATCAGCCACCGATCAAGGGAAGTTCCATAGGTGGCAGGTAAAGGCACTAATCAAAACTTGCGAAAGCACGATAAAACCGCTCTCTTGTAGCTGCTAGAGGGAGAACTGCGGAAAAGGAATAATTGATTAGTGTTGTGAGACTGGAATGGGGGCGTAAAGCCTTACTCACAGCGCAGGGCAGCCCGAAAGGGAAGA
>NZ_JAWPOM010000045.1:0-9157 GCF_033344285.1 Vibrio sp. 779(2023) | reverse complement strand
TGGCGCTGGACTAAACAAAGGCCCCCTTTTAGGGGGCTCACACAAAGCCACCTTCTTTAGAAGGTGGTAATTTACTTATTGATAAATCACCTTGATTTCATTTTTTGAAATTATTGAACCTCACGTATTGCATATAATCTCAGCAGGTCACTTGCTCATGAAGTGGATCCATAACTTTATCTTTGCTCTTTCTATTTGCACTATCAGTTTGGTTGCCCTTTATAGTGTGCTTGGCGATACGCGAAAGCTGACCATTACACCTGAGCATTTCAATATCTATGCAACTAAAGATGCCAGTGAAGGAGGTGTGAGTGAGGCTGATATCACATACGATCGGCAAAGCCTAGTTCTTAGCTGTGAACTAAAGCAGAGCTCGTATGCTTGGCCTTACTGCGGAATCTCGGTTTATACCGATTCAGCAACGCCAACACAGGGTATTGACCTTTCCAACTACCATACGATTCGATTGAAGGTGCGATATGAAGAGGCAGGAATAGGGGCTAACCCTAGCCACGACCTACGTTTGTATCTTCGCAATTATAATTCTGAGTATTCCAAGCCGGACGACGAGTACACCATTAAATATAATGGCATGCAGTTTTCTCCGTCGGGTTCGAGCGATATTGTCGAAATTCCGATTAAAAATCTTCAGGTGATGACCTGGTGGTTAGCGGATAACGGAGTCGCGATTGAGCACTCTGCACCTGAATTTTCAAACATCACACGTATTGATATTGCAACTGGGTCTGGTGCGGCACTTGGTAAACATAGAATTGTGATTGATAGAATTGAGTTTGAAGGCGCTTACCTTGCGCAAGAAACATTGTTGTATGCATTATTACTCTCTTGGATGGCGCTTGGACTGGCTTTTTCACTGCATGAGTTACGAAAAAATAGAGTGGCTTATGAAAAAGCGCAAAAGCGTCACCGTCATTTGGAAAAGGTGAATGATACTTTGCGAGCTCAAAACTATGAGTTTGCAGAGTTAGCGCATCGAGATGCTTTGACGGGCGCGATGAACCGATATGCTGTGCAACACTGGCTGGAACAACAATCTCGTCAGGTTCGCTGGGGGCATAACACCTTCAGTATTCTCTATTTGGACTTGGATAAGTTTAAAAAGGTGAACGACAAATTTGGGCACCAAATGGGGGATGACATATTGCGCGAATTTGTCATGGTGGTAGCGACTTCTATTTACTCAGACGATCGACTCGTTCGTTGGGGCGGCGAAGAGTTTGTCGTATTTTGCCCTGATACCAATATTGAACAAGCGCTAGAGAAGGCAGAAATGATTCGCAAAAATGTGGAGGATCATTTGTGGGTGCACGGTGAATCATTAACTTGCAGTATTGGCGTTGCCCAAATGCAGAATGAACGCGTCTCAGAAACCATGGCGAGAGCTGACGAAGTGTTGTATCAGGCGAAGCGCAATGGTCGCAACCGAGTGGAAGCTCATTATGGTTTACTTGCTTGCGAAAAGAAGCAAGCCTGATAGTCGTTCACTAAAAGGAAAGAAAAAAGGTGGCCAACTGGCCACCAAGAGGGAAACTGCTGAACATCACTTAGGGGGGGAAGTTTGGGTTATCGATACGATTACCGTGAGCAGCAGTGTAATGCTAATCGAACTTGCTATTTTTACCAGAACAACCAAGCGAAAAGCGTTAGTGCAGCAATACAGGCAATGTTTAATACGAAACCAATTCGCATCATTTCTTTTTGCTTGATATGACCCGTACCGAACACAATCGCGTTTGGAGGTGTTGCAACTGGTAACATAAATGCACAAGATGCAGCGACGGCAATCAGTGCAGAAAGAATAACCGGAGACATACCCAAGGCTTCTGCAATGGTCGCAAATACAGGGACAAGTAGCGCAGCACTGGCGGTGTTACTCGCAAACTCAGTCAAGAAGACAACAAAAGCAACCACTGCAAGAATCGTTAAGAGAATACCGGCTTGCTCAAGGAAGCCTGACAAGCTATGAGCCAAAAATACGCTTGTTCCGGTTGTTTTTAGGACGTTACTCAGACAGATACCACCACCAAATAGGATTAACACACCCCAGTCGGTTGTTTTCTCGATATCTTTCCACTCGACGGCGCGAGAAGCACCAAGTAGAAGGATGGCGCCAATAGCTACAAGAGTATCGAACTTCGCGAAGCCACCCAGCATAGCGTTAATAGGCTTACTGAATATCCACAACGTCACGGTCAGTAAGAAAATCGCCAACGTAATCATTTTGCCGTTTGTCCATTCGACTGGTTGATGGTCAAGGTCAAACTTGTGGCTAAGGTCAGGCTTAGTCATCGTGTACAATACGAGGATAGCGATTGGCATTAATACTAGGGAAATAGGTACACCAAACTTCATCCATTCAGTGAAGCTAAGGCCAACTTCAGCTGCTGCAATTGCGTTTGGTGGGCTACCAACCAGTGTTGCAATACCACCAATTGAAGCACTGTAAGCTATACCGAGTAGAACAAACAAAAAGGTGTTGTGGTTTTTCTTGGCGTCTAGCTTTGCCATCACACCCAGCACAAGCGGTAACATCATCGCGGCGGTGGCGGTGTTTGAAATCCACATTGACAGGCCAGCACTCACACCAAATAGCATGAATACAGCGACAGACATTTTTCCTCTTGCCAGCAATAGTACTTTATCTGCAATAGCTTGATCTAACTTTTGTTTATGTAGAGCCGCAGCTAGTGCAAAACCACCCAAAAATAGAAAAATGATGGAGTTGGAAAAGTTATTCAGTGCGGCTTGAGTGTTGAACACACCCAAAAATACCGCAAGTAGTGGTATGAGCAGCGCAGTAATGCTGACGTGAATCGCTTCGGTTAGCCACAAAATAGCAACAAAAACTAAGATGCTCAGGCCGGTTACTACTTGTGGTTCAAAGGGTAAGGTATTAAACAAGATAATGAACAATAGGATATTCGCGTTCAAAATCATGCTGTTGCGAGTGAAGAACCAATTCTTCAATGTCACAGCGAGTGCGGTCATGGGTAGTGCTCCTTTTGCATTGCCTTTTGTCGGTTTTTTTATGGCAAAGTAACTGACTTGTAGTTATTTATTGATGAAATGTTACTTTGAATGCGAAAAAGAGTTTTGCCTGAATCGTAGAGCAAATTAGAAAGTGTGATGTTGAGAATTGGAAATGGGTAGAAAACTACCCATTTGTTTTATAGAAATGTTACTAGGCTTGTGAGCCACGTTATTCCTCTATTCGACGGGGACTTGAAGAGGCTCGTTAGCTGCTTTATTTGGCTCTTTTACTGCGACGATAGGTTCTTGAGGGCCAAGAAACTTAGGCTGCGTATTGATAATATACAGGTCTAAAAACGCTTTCACACGGGCTAGCAGTTCTCGAACACGCATCGATGTTTTTTGCTTGTTGGCCGTCGGCCCTGCTACCGCGAGACACTGCGCATCAATGCTGTAAGCATCAGCGATGAACAGTGCGCGTTCGCAGTGAAAGCGTTGAGTCACAATCAGAAATCGCTCCGAAGCAAAAATTTTTTTTGCTCGTACAATCGAATCTAAGGTACGAAAGCCAGCATAATCAAGGTGAATCACTTCTTCAGGCACGCCTGCTTTAAGTAAGTCGCGTTTCATTGTCCACGGTTCGTTATATGAACGGTGGGCGTTATCACCACTCAATAAAAACTGTTTTACTTTGCCTTGGTTGTAAAGCTCAATCGCCGCATTAATGCGATGAGTGTAGTAAGTGTTGAGGATCTTTCCGATGTATTTACTGGTACCAAGAACTACGGCAACCTCATGTTGAGGGATTTGCTCGTATTCAGTGAAAATGCTCTCTTTGGCTTGTAAAACCACCCACCGGTCGATGGCAATAACAGAAACAAGCAGACTAAGTGCAGAGATCGACAAAATCAAAGCAAATCGCTTCCAGGAAAATTTCAGCTTCCACTTTGATCTTATGCGAGAAAACAACAAAACGTTTTATATCCTTAACTAAAAATGTAGTTCTCATCATATCTGATAGAAACAAAAAGAGAGAAGCCCATTTATGCCAAAATCTGGTTAGGATGATAAAAAAATAAAAGCCCCTACATGGTAGGGGCTAATTATTAAACGAATTGTCTCAAGCTTAGAACGCAGTGCGTTTGTAGCGGCGGTAAACAGGTTGCCAGAACGACTGTTCAATCGCCACGTTCAATGCTTCATCAGTAATTTCTAATGCGACACCTTGTTCAATTGCCTTTTTACCAACGGCAAATGCGATTTTTTTCGATACTAAGTGGATCTCTTCCAGTGGTGGAAGTAGTGCCCCACGACCGTTGATTGCTAGAGGAGAACATGTTGCGAGCGCGCGGCTTGATTCCATTAGCATCTCGTCAGTGACACGTTTTGCATTGACAGCAAGTACACCAAGGCCAATGCCTGGGAAGATGTAGCTGTTGTTACATTGTGCAATAGGGTAAGTGCGACCTTCATGAACCACTGGCTCAAATGGGCTACCTGTTGCAACCAGTGCTTCACCATTTGTCCAACGAATGATGTCGTTCGGTGTCGCTTCCACGCGGCTTGTTGGGTTCGACAGTGGGAAGACAATCGGACGCTTACAGTGTTTATGCATTTCTTCGATGACTTCTTGGCTAAATAGGCCAGGAGCACCAGAAACACCAATTAGTACCGTTGGCTTGGCGTTACGCATAACATCGAGTAGTGAGAAGCCATTTCCTTCATTTTCCCACTCTTTCGTATTGGTATGCTTTTGCACCAAGCGTTGTTGGAAATCAAGAAGGTTAGGCATGCCTTCTTGTAACAGACCCCAACGGTCAACCATGTAAACTTGTGAGCGAGCTTGCTCGTCAGAAATTCCTTCCGATACCATTTGTGCGATGATCGCTTCTGCGATACCACAACCAGCAGACCCTGCGCCTAGGAAGGTAATACGTTGTTTAGAAAGCTGAGTTCCTGCTGCTTTACAAGCTGCAAGTAGAGAGCCAACAGTAACAGCAGCAGTACCCTGAATATCATCATTGAAGCAACACACGCGGTCTTTGTAACGCTCAAGAAGAGGCATCGCATTTTTCTGAGCAAAGTCTTCGAACTGGATCAAAGCATCAGGCCAACGGCGCTGTACCGCTTGGATAAACTCTTCTACAAATGCATCGTATTCTGCACCCGTAATACGAGGATGACGCCAACCCATGTACATCGGATCAGCTAAGCGTTGCGGGTTATTGGTACCCACATCAAGCACGATTGGTAGCGTGTAAGCAGGGCTGATACCACCACACGCGGTATATAGTGACAGTTTACCGATAGGAATACCCATGCCGCCGATACCTTGGTCACCCAAGCCAAGGATACGTTCGCCATCTGTCACAACAATCACTTTAACGTTGTGGTTTGCTGCGTTGTTCAGCAAGTCGTCAATACGGTCACGGTTCGGGTATGAAATGAACAGACCGCGACCACGACGGTAAATGTTAGAGAAGTTTTCACATGCTGCGCCAACAGTCGGCGTGTAGATGATTGGCATCATCTCAGAAATGTGATTTTGCACTAGGCGGTAATACAATGTTTCGTTGGTGTCTTGGATATTACGCAGATAAATGTGTTTATCCATATCGCTTTCGAAACTTTTGTATTGCTGGTAGGCACGTTCCACCTGCTCTTGGATAGTTTCGGTCGACTCTGGAAGCAGACCTTCTAAGTTGAATGAACTACGTTCTTCAGCAGAGAATGCACTGCCTTTGTTCAAAAGAGGGGTTGCTAAAAGAGCCGGACCCGCATATGGAATATATAGTGGGCGTTTATCGTTGTTCATTGGGTGCCTTATGTAGGGTTGAAGGATGCGCACCAAATTTTAACGGGTTCACTATTTAGTTGTAAACATGCGTTGATGCACATCAATGTAATGTCGCAAAAAAATTCAGATACCGACGAAAATATCGGCAATATTGGTTGTTTAGAGATACCTAAAGCAGGATTTTTTTACTTGGGTATAATGTTTTGCATCATCAAATCAAATCCAATTTCTATGTTTCAACTACCTATCGACAGCCTGCAAGCCGAGTTTGACCATCATGTAAGCCTTAACCATCTTGTGGTGGAAGCTGAAACCGGGTCGGGTAAATCTACCCGCTTGCCCATGTGGGCGGCAAAACACGGACGCGTTCTGGTTATTGAACCACGTCGAATTGCTTGTACCTCGCTGGCTGAATTTCTTGCGGAGCAATCTGGAGAGCCAATAGGTCGCAAAGTCGGTTACGCGATCAAGCTTCATGCCTACTTTGATGAAAAAACCCAAGTTGTATTTGTGACTCCGGGGGTTGCACTGCGTTGGTTTTCGGAAAACAAGCTAGCAGACTTTGATGTCGTGATAGTGGACGAATTTCACGAGCGACGCTGGGATATTGATCTATTAACCTCCATTTTGAAGCAAGAAAATCAACATCGATTGATCGTCACTTCCGCTACCTTAGAAGGCGAAAAGCTTTCTCGTTACCTGAATGCTAAGCGTCTGCGTTCGGAGGGACGTTGCTTTCCAGTCACGGTGACACATCGTTCCACAGACAGCCGCTATTTACCGAACAAAAAGGGATGTGAACAGGAGGTTGTCGGAGCGGTAAAAGAAGCACTGGAAGATGAAGATGGCGATATTCTTGTTTTTCTCCCAGGACGTAAAGAGATCGCCCAATGCGCGCAGATGCTACAAAGTTGCGGCGATGTCATGGTGGTTAAACTTCATGCCTCGGTCAGTGATGAAGAACGACATCGTGCGTTGACGGTACAAAAGCAACGGAAAGTCGTATTGGCAACCAACGTCGCGGAAACCTCTCTGACCATTCCTAATATCCGGGTGGTAATCGATAGCGGTTTAGAGCACAGAACTGTACAACGAAATGGACGTACAGCACTGACATTAACCAACATTTCTAAGGCCAGTGCCGCGCAGCGAATGGGGCGAGCAGGTCGCGTTACCGAAGGGGCTTGTATTCGTCTATATGGTGAGCACGCGCCTTTAGAATTAGTGACGCCTCCAGAATTACACAGAGAAGAGCTCGTCGAGCCCATGCTGGCAGCGGCTTGTTGTGGGTACCGTCTCTCAACACTCGATTTTCTCGACTCAATTCCCCCAAAGTCGCTAGAGGCATCTCATTCGACGTTGTTATCCATGGAAGCGATTGATGAGGATGGCAATGTCACGCAGCACGGGAGAAAAGTATATCCACTACCCATTGATGCACTGTTTGCCGATCTCGTTACCAGAATTCAAGCGAAGCCAGAGAAGGAAGCAATGATTGATTTGGCTGCCGCCTTATCTGTGCCTGCGCAGCTCTATCAGCGACAAAGTGGTGAAGTTGCTGAGCTTCTATCTCAAGAGGAGCCATACGGATGTGATGCCTCTTTACTGATCCGTTTGGTTCGAGGGGAGCAACTCTCAGGCATTATCATTGACGCTAGCGCGCTCGAAGAGGCACAAGGTTTAGCGAAACAAATGCGAGAAGTGTTTGAATTGCCGGAACTTGACGTTGCCTCTCGATATAAACGTGAAGCGCTCTTTTTCTCCATCGCCTCATTGCACCCTGAGCTTGTGTTTGTCCGACGAGCTCGTCGAAGAGATGCCCTAGGAAATGGCGTAGTCGAGATGCTGGTTGGGCGTAACAGCCGCTTTCCTGATAAAGAAGAAGCGGCCATCGTGCTAGATAGCCATAGCGTGCCAGGACGAGGTGTTAAGCAAACACTAAACCTCGCATCGGTTATGATGCCTATCCCGCTGACGTTATTACGCGAACTTGAATTTGGGGAGTGGCAACAAGGTGAGACGAATTATGAAGAAGAGACGCCAAGAGCAACAATGCACTTGGTCTACGCCGGACGAACAATCTGTACTGAACATCAAGCGTTAAAAGGTGATGTTGCTGTTCAGTCTATTGTCGAAATGATAGAAGACGAGACACTGTTACCAGGTTTTGCTTCTCAAAGAAAACAGCAAATCCAACACTGGAAACTCTACAACGCATTGGGCCTTAATGTCGAAGGAGAAGAGGTTAACGACTTGGCCTCCTTGACATTTTCTAGCTGGTTAAAGGATCAGTTGGAAACATTAGGCGTTGAAAACATCGATGATATGGCGTTGTTTGAACCAGAAGACTTAACATTTAATGGTGTTCCAGAATGGGAATACGACGATTTCACGGAGCAGTACCCTTTAGAACTTTCGCTGCCAGAACTCCAACTAGATGTCGAGTATTACGCGTCTCGCAAGCTGGTACAGGTCGTTTATCGAGAGGGAAACCGTAAGGGAGACCCGAAGCGTTGGGAGCTGCCACGCTGGGCTGGTTGGAAGATACAGTATAAAAAGGCCAGTCGAGTGATTGATGTGAAGTAGGTCGGCGGATGACGTTGTGACGAAAATGGATATTTTCTTGGTGAATCTATAATGATTTCATATTGATAGCGTTACTTACGTGTTGTTTTTAGTTTCTTAATTGAAATATTAATCAATTGAATGATTATATATGGCGAAGCTGTACATCAGTTGTTACAAAGCTGGTTTTAATATTTCCTTTTGTATGTAAATTAGGGCATAAAAGACGAATGTTTTATATCCCATTGCTATATCAAAACAGTTGAACGATATTTGGTATATCTCATTTTCGAGTGTCGGGGGCATAGAATGGATCAACAAGGAAAGACGTGCATTGAATTCGACTACACTAGCTTTTTAGGAGCGACAGGTAGTAAAAAATGGACCTTTTTAGAGGCATTTGCCACCATCGCGCCTATTTTCGGTTTGATGTGGAAACAGAACATTGCGGAATTGAGCAAGCCTGAAGATCGGTTGTGGGATGCCGCATTAAAATCGATGTCTTCTCGTAAAAGTGATGAATCCAATTTGGTCCGCTTAACCCAGCTAGCTAAACATGAAGGGATCAATGAATTGCGAGTCGTTATGCCATATTCGCTCGACGTTCAGCAAATCGAGTACATAGAATCTCGCAGTCAGTTGAAAGTGGACACGTCAGAACAAGATGTTCTTAACATCAAGTTTTAGGCTGAGTATTTCCACTGCATCGATGTACTACTTAACAATATGACCCGTCCTGATATGGGTTGACACTTTTTAACTAAAACGCTCGATGTACTTCATCGGGCGTTTTGTATTTTAAAG
>NZ_JAWPOM010000044.1:0-10211 GCF_033344285.1 Vibrio sp. 779(2023) | reverse complement strand
CTATGCGTTAGGTTTTGTGGTTAAGGTGGTATGCGGGAGCCTCGGTATTGCGTTGCTCACACCTTAACAGGGCGTTATATTCAAAGGTGAAAATCAACATGTACGAGCAAGATAGAGGTCTCGACAAGCAGGGTTTTATCCGAAATGTCTACTCATCAAACAACATCCAGCCCGAGTTCAAAGTTGTCGTTGATGCTGTTGTCTCTGAGTTGTGTTACCGCCTGCCTGAGCAAGTAGATGGGATATATTTGTATGGTAGCGTGCCTAGAGGAAACGCGATTGTTGGTAGCTCCGATCTAGATGTATCCATCATACTTACAACCCCAATCAGTCAAAAGGAAGAGCAGGTATTCAATGAACTATCTGCTGCCATTCCTAAAGAATATCCTGAGGTGAGTAAGCTAGATATTGACCCTGGTTACCTCAATGGTGTTCTAGAATCAAAAGAAAAATATCGTTGGCAATTCTGGTTGAAGCACTGTTGCTGTTGTATTTGGGGCAATGACTTGTCGGCTAGGTTTTCATCTTACAAACCAAGCATTGAAATAGCTCAAGCTCTTAATGGTGATTTGCTAACCTTCTTGGAACAAATGAGCTTCGGATATACTGGTATGAGTGACGCGAATGTTGCTAAGGTTCTTGGTAAGAAGTTACTAAGAGCAGCCTATTACTTCGTCGCAGCTAAAGATTGTAGTTGGTATACAGACCTATCCCAATGTGTTGAAGTTGCTAAAAGGTACTATCCAGTTCAAAGCGATGATCTCGAATTAGCGTACCAATATGCTACAGGGAGACTGGAATCTAAAACTGAGGCGATTGAACTATACGAACGGTTAAGTCAAAACATTGCTCCTAGCTAAATGTAAGTACCACTGAACTTACTGAAATTTGAATATAACAAACTGTTTAAGAGTGATTCGCAACGCGTGGCATTTTCAACATGCGTTGCGTTTAGTGTTTAAGGTAGTATGCGGCAGCATGGTATTGCATTGCTCACACCTTAACAGGGCGTTATGTAACATGGAGGCTCGATGAAAATCGGAGTCATATTAGGTACTTCAAAATCTGACGGTAATACGCGAAAACTAGTCGAATCATTCGTAGAGCAGTCAGATGCAAAACTGTTTGATCTATCTGATTTCGATATCAGTTTTTACGACTATGAGCATGAAAATAGCAAAGATGATTTTCTTCTAATTATTCATCAGCTACTCCGTTTTGATCATATGGTGTTTGCTTCGCCAGTTTATTGGTACTCAATGTCAGCACAGCTAAAAGTTTTCTTTGACCGATTATCCGCCCTTCTAACAATCGAAAAAGAGCTGGGACGCAAGCTGAAAGGTAAATCTATTTCAGTGTTATCTACTGGCTACAACTTAGACTTGCCTGCATGTTTTGTACAACCATTTGAACTGACAGCGAGTTATATGCAGTTAGAGTTTAAAGGATGTGAATACCTTGCTGTACAATCAGAATCGGATTTGGGTAAAGTTACCAGTAGTGCAGCGCAAGCTATTGAAAATGTTACATAACAAACTGTTTAAGAGTGATTCGCAACGCGTGGCATTTTTACTATGCGTTAGGTTTTGTGGTTAAGGTGGTATGCGGAAGCATCGGTGTTGCGTTGCTCACACCTTAACAGGGCGTTATAAGCTAGGAGGGCATCATGGAACAAACAAATATCGATAAGTATTTCATTACAGTTATCGAGGCTGTAGATGTATTACACAAAAACAAGTTCATGGGACAAGCATTAACAATTATTTACTCCACAATAGATGCATGTGGGCTGTTAGACGCTCCAGACTCCCAAGAAAAAGCGACAGGTAGTTCGTTTAAATCGTGGGTGAACAAATATATGCTTGAAGATGAATCACTAAAGTGTAATGCAGATGATCTTTGGGGAGCTAGATGTGCAGTGTTACATACTCACACCTCAACTTCTGACTTGTCAAAAGCCAATAGAGTGAGAGAGATTCAGTACATTAGTGGTCCCCCTCAACATCCAGTTGTTGAAGCGTTTATGATCGCCTCAAAAGAAATTGGTGAGGGTAAAGTGGTAGGTATCAATGTTGATATTCTGGTAATAGACTTTTTAAAAGCTATCGCCAAGTTCTCTAATGAGTTTTCTGAAAGGGCAAAGCAATCTGAAGTGTGTCAGGAACGGGCTTCGAAAATTCTACTGCACTTCGCCTTGTAGTACGCTTATAACAAACAATTTAAGAGTGATTCAGCACGCTTGGCATTTTTGGTTTGGGTCGAGTTCAGTGATTATGGTGGTCAAATTAAGTGTTGTGGTCGCGTGCTTCACACCTTAATTGGGCGTTAACAGTATTAAGGAATTTTCGTGGCTGATTACATAAATAAAAACATTCTTAGTCAGGCGTATATTCACGTTGAGCCAGCGGGAATTGAAACTGAAGAACAGCTTGAAGCGTTCAAAGAAAGCATAAGAGCTTTTGCGTTAAGTCGTACAGAGTTTTTCTTATCTGAAGGGCTTGATATAAATATTGAGTTTGAAGAAGGGTCGATTAAAACACGAGTAACGGTTATCGGTACATTAATGCTTCTACTACAAGGCATTAGCTCATACAAAGATTTTAGAGAAGGCCTTCAACTGCTCTATTCGGATTCAAAGTGGTTGTCAGACGCAATTATATCGGAGTCTTTGTATCAAACCAAAGCAAAACACCATGATGTAATTCGGGTTGAAGCTAGGACTGGAATAATTGGCTCTGTTCATAAGGTATTGAATCAGCTAGAAAGAATTAAAAGTGGTGCAAACGGCGCTATGCTTGCTTCCGACATTGTTGAAAAAATTGATGATGTTCAAGATGAATTATCAAAGTTAATGGACAATATCTGCGACCTAGATGATCGCAACTTAGTCGCTAAAGAGTGCAAGTATTTGGTTCAAGAATTACCAGAGATACCAGTACCTCCGAAAGATAAAACCAATAGCAATCATGCTATCAACGAATATCGACGCAAAAAGTCTACATTTAGATCCTCTATAGATATTCATGTGATTGTCGAAGAGTAAGGTGAAAGCATACTGTTAACAAACGCTTTAAGACGGATTCGCAACGCTCGGCGGTTTTAGTTTTAATTGGCTTTTGTGGTTACGGTGCAATAATTTAGTGTTGTGGTAGCGTTGCTCACCACTTAAGCGGGCGTTATGTGATTCGCGAGGTATCAAATGAATCAAGCAGATATGTTATATAACCTGCTCAGTGGTGTTGTTGCAGATTTAAATAGTAGTTTTGGCTGCTCTTTAGTTTTGCACCAACAAAAGATCACAAAAAAACATATTAGTGTGACTGGTGCCAACGGTAGGCTCTGGGTATCGCCATCTATTGGTGGTTATGATATTTCAGTTAGCGGCAAATCATTAGAAAAAGAACTGGTGCCAACCCTGACGTCATACTTTGGTCGCTGTGCTGATGGTTATAAGCAAAAAAACGCAAATAAGGGTTTTATGCATCAACCTTTCTGGAGAACTAGTGACTTCCAAGATGTTCAGGCTGTATGTCAAATGTACATGAAGACAGCCAAGTAAAAAATCACATAACAAACTGTTTAAGAGTGATTCGCAACGCGTGGCATTTTTATCATGCGTTGGTTTAAGTGATTAAGGTGGTATGCAGTAGCATCGGTATTGCGTTGCTCACACCTTAACAGGGCGTTATAACTCAGGAGGAAGAGTGGAAAATTTCCCGATAGAAAAGCTCAAATTTACAAGTGCAAAGATTTCTGGTGTCGATGGCGACGTCTCACTTGAGATAGGAATAGAGCCGTTTGAACTTAGTCTAGACGACTATTCTGAGACAATAGAAACTGTAATTAGCCTAAACGGTATTAATTTACCTACAGAGCTTAATGAACTTACTGGTAGAACATTTACTTTCCCTGTAAACCCAGATGACGGGTATATTGATGGGTCAGTTTACTTCTTTGCAGCTCATAGTCCTGTTGATATCACTGAAATTAAATTTGGTGAATCGACAAATGGAAAGTTACCTATGACACTTGAATCCTCATGGGTACTGGAATTTGAGCTAACAGGGTTTAAAAACCTACATACAACAATCCACACGTATCTGAAGTTATAACAAGGCGTTTAAGACGGATTCACAACGCGTGGCATTCTCAGTTCAAATTGAGTTTTGTGCTTACGGTGCAATGGCTTACGTTCGGTTGTCAGCGTTGTTCACCACTTAACGCGGCGTTATAATTTTGGAGATTCCTCATGAGGATAAATCACACATGTCCATATTGTATGCAAGAAGCATTTAATAGAAGCGGCATGCAGAGTCTTAGTTTCAGGCTTACGCCTCACATGCTCCATGATAGCGGAGTACACGAAATTAAATGTCCGAGAGGTCATGAATATTCAGTTGTGTTAAATGCTGCAAAATATGAGATTTTATATGACTTAGGTATGAATGCTTTGGGTGACGGTTACACTCGGGAGTCGGTTTCGTCATTTGCTAGTGCTCTGGAGCGCTTTTACGAATTCTTCATAAAGTTTCAAATGGTGAACACTGGCATTACATCAGAACTCGCAGATCAAGCGTGGAAGACCGTTTCAAATCAATCTGAAAGGCAGCTTGGTGCTTTTACCTACCTCTACTTATCATCACTAGGTGAATTACCACCAGAGCTAAGCAGCAATGATCGTGGCTTTAGAAATAAAGTAATTCATAAAGGTTACATTCCATCCGTAGACGAAGCTATCGGGTTTGGAAAGGTTGTTTACAACCATATAATGGCGGTTATATCAGAACTTGAAGTTAAATATGGTCGTCAAAAACTGTATGAGTTTTACTCGAGTCAACTTCCACAAGGTGGTTCTAGTTGGGTTGTCAATGAATCTGCCAAGTCTATGAATCTATCTCAAACATCTGGAGGCACCTCAGTGGTTGATTTTGATACTATGTTGCAGAGGTTTAGTCGATAGAAAATTATAACAAACTGTTTAAGAGTGATTCGCAACGCGTGGCATTTTTACTATGCGTTGGTTTTGGTGTTTAAGGTTGTATGCGGCGGCATTTGTATTGCGTTGCTCACACCTTAACAGGGCGTTAGTTTGCAAGAGGAAAAACGCGCCTATATCGCAAGATCTAGTGGTAAAAGCTTAAAGTCGAAATTGTCTTATCGGCATTCAATTTCAGTGTTAACTTGCGCGGTGTAAACTCAAAATTGGTATCGTTTCAACGGTTGATTTGTTCTTTGGTGCGGCGACTTTTGGGTTAACTGAGTTGAACTTTTTTGCTGAGACTCTGCTCGTTGAGTTTGCTGGTATAAAAGCCGATCTACTCGCTGAAGTGACGCTTTCTTTGGTGTGGCAAGTTCCACGTGGTTTCAGTGACTTTGTTGAAAGCCCGCATTGTGAGATTAGCTTTCCAAAAGCGCTTTTTGGTGTTGTGAGTTCGTTTTCTGCGGCGTTGTTTGTTCCAAGTGGTTTCATTTAGTAGCCGCTTTGAGACTACGCCTGACTTAAATGCATCAAAACACATAAAGCTTATTGTTTGCAAAGTTTAAAATAACGTAAAATCAACGCTTTGGATTTGCAAACTAACAAACTGCTCAAGAGGGATTCGCAACGCGTGGCATTTTTACTATGCGTTGAATTTAGTGATTAAGGTGGTGTGCGGAAGCAGCGGTATTGCGTTGCTCACCCCTTAGCAGGGCGTTATACAAATACAGGGATGAAAATGGAAATTACAGTTAAGAAAATATCGAAAAGGTCTCTTTTCAAAATGCTTTTTATCGGCTTTAGCTTAAGCTTCTTTGTTTTCTTTTTAATGTGTGGCATCGCATCCATATTTGGTGCGGAGACTGTAAAGTGGGAAGAAACACCAGTAACGGGTGTATCAGGTCTGTTACTAGCATTAGCAATGTGGCCAATATTTAGTTTTTTCCTAGCGTTGTTTATGTGGTGCTTTGTAGCATTTGGTTTGTGGATTTACTCTTTAGCTAAACCTCTTAACCTAGTCTTTAAAGAGACCGCAGAATCCAATTAACCATTTGTATAACAAACTGTTCAAGAGGGATTCGCAACGCGTGGCATTTTCACTATGCGTTGGTTTTAGTGTTTAAGGTGGTATGCGGTGGCTTTGGTATTGCGTTGCTCACCCCTTAACAGGGCGTTAGTACGGGTTTGATATTAAAGGTCATAAGTTTTGGTGTTTATCTGTTTTGGCGCCCGTCTTTACACTTTACAGTTTGTTCCTTTCACGTTCTTCCCGGTGGCACTATATGCGGAGTGTTCGCTTTGATTTCTCCGTTTACGGTTTCTAACTCTTAGCCTATTTCTTTGGCGCTTCTTCATTTTCGTGGTGGCTTTTGAGAGAACCTTGATTACTTTTGGTGTGGCTGTTGAAGTACGAGGAAAGAATCCTTTTCTAATTTGAAGCAAGCGAAAGTAGGGTTGTTCAGTGCGTTTTTCTTCTAGCCAACTTTCGTCTCTCTATCGATTTTAAGTTTTGTAGCTGCCCGTCTCACTTCAGTGTTCAAAGCCTTTCATATCATGCCAGTTTTCAATATCTTGGAGCGCATAAATAGAAGTAGCGCATGTACTAACAAATTGCTTAAGAGTGATTCGTAACGCGTGGCATTTTTACTTTGCGGTGGCTTATGGTGATTAAGGCGCTGTGCGGTAGCTTTTGTATTGCGTTACTCACACCTTAGCAAGGCGTTAGGCGCTTGGTTTACAACGTCAGATCAAGCTCTTGGAAGTTATGTCTTAAATCATTGATAATGTGTCCAAACTATCTAGTAACTGAGTTTGTATATGGAAACCTCAAAAAAGAACTTCTAACCTAATTAACTAAAGAGTGCGAATTGTACTCGTCTATTCTTGCAAGTGAGCAACAGCAAAAGCAGGATAAAAAGCACTTTATAAATGGTTTGATGACTGCTTGCCGAGTTGTCGGTATCAGTTTTGAAGAACTGAACGCGATAATAGAATTGATGCCTCAACAGCCAAAGTTCAAAGATATAGATGAGCAGTTGTCTATCCCTACATATGTACGGAACAAAGTTGAGATTCAGTTATAAACGTGGCTACGCGCCTAACAAACTGTTCAAGAGGGATTCGCAACGCGTGGCATTTTTACTATGCGTTGGTTTAAGTGATTAAGGTGGTGTGCGGTGACTTCGGTATTGCGTTGCTCACCCCTTAACAGAGCGTTAGCTAAATAAAATAATAATGAGGTAACTATGGGTTGGAAAGGTACAGTTAGATCTATTAATGCAGCCGCAAAGCGCGCAGATCGAAACGCAAAAAAACGTCAACGTGAAATTGAAAAAAAGCAAAAGCAGTATGCGAAAATGCAAGAACTGGAGCAAGCTGCGTATGAAGTCGACGTTTTTGAAAATCATATAGAAATTGTTCAGTCCATGCACAAAGAGTGTGGAGATGAAATTAACTGGCATCAAATTTCTTTGTCTAACGAGCCTATAAAACCAGTGTTTTCAAATGTGTTAGAGCAAAAAGCAACGCAGCTAAAAGAAGCATACAAACCTAGCTTCATTGACAAATTGTTTAAGCGAGTCGATTCAAAGCTTTCAGCTTTAAATCTTGCTATAGAATCAGCTAAACAAAAAGACAGTAATAACTATGAAGCTTCACTCAAAACTTGGGAACAGGAGTGTGAAGATTGGGCGGATAGCGTCGAACAGGCAAAGAAAGTATTAGCGGGTTCTCCTGAAGCCAAAATCGAAGTGATTAAAGAAATGAGCCCTTTTAGTGAGCTTGATGCGTTGGGTTCAAGTCTTCGCTTGTCCATCTCTGATACATCGTTAGTAACTGTGAATGTACACATTCATGGTGAAGATATCATTCCTAGCGAACAAAAGAGCCTGTTAAAGAGCGGCAAGTTGTCGGTCAAAAAAATGCCTGTAGGGAAGTTCAACGAAATCTATCAGGATTATGTTTGTAGCTCAGTCCTGCGAGTTGCACGTGAGCTGTTTGCAATATTGCCCGATGAATTTGTGGTAATAAATGCAACCGACAAATTGCTTAATAAAGCAACGGGACACTTGGAAGAATCAAATGTTCTTTCGGTGTATATCTCTAGGGCTAGGTTAGGTGGGATTAACATGGAAACAATAGACCCTTCCGACTGCATGAAAAACTTTATCCATAATATGTCTTTCAAAAAGACCAAAGGCTTTGAGGCTGTCGAAACAGTGGATGTTGAAGCTGTAGCGTAACTTATTTAGCTAACAAACAATTTAAGAGTGATTCAGCACGCTCGGCATTTTTGGTTTGGGTCTAGTTTAGTGATTACGGCGTCCAATTTGAGTGTTGTGGCAGCGTGCTTCACACCTTAATTGGGCGTTATGCTCAAAGAGAAAGCGATGAAATTGTTTGAAAAGGTCATTATTAAAAGTGCGCTCGATACTCTTTCGCTTGACTGGGAAACTATTGTTAATAGTGTAGATCTCAATCAGCAGATTCATTTTACCGGTGCTGGGTACTTTTTGACGCTAAAGTCCCGTTCAATACCCATAAACAGACATGTTGTTTTAGAACCTATATTTGCAGGAAAATTAGGCAATGTTGATGTTGGGTTTATCGTAATAATTGAAAACAACGAGCTGACACTTGAATGCTACACCTATGGTGAAACGATTACCGCTAAAGATAGGGATAACAAGTTTCGGTGCACTCTTGAAGAATGAGCATAACAAACTGTTTAAGAGTGATTCGCAACGCGTGGCATTTTTACTATGCGTTGTGTTTGGTGGTTAAGGTAGTATGCGGAAGCATCGGTATTGCGTTGCTCACACCTTAACAGGGCGTTATGTGAATGGCGAAAAATCACAGAATCTAGTCTCTAACTTCTTGCTAAAACTCATATTTACAGCAGCTCCAATTCGGTAAAATGCTCGAATATATTAGTCGTAATCTGGTGAGTTATGATCGCAGTAATTTTTGAAGTACAGGTAGCAGAGGGCAAGACTGCTGAATATCTAGATATTGCAAGTGAACTAAAACCGTTGCTCTCAGATATTGATGGTTTTATCTCAATCGAACGTTTCCAAAGTCTAACCAATGACGGCATGGTTCTATCTTTGTCATTTTGGCGTGACGAAGAAGCAATTCAAGAGTGGCGCAATCTAGAATCTCACCGATTTGCTCAATTAAAAGGTCGTGGTGGTGTTTTTGAAAGCTACAGACTCAGAGTTGCGGGTGTCATCAGAGACTATGGCATGGACATACGTTCAGAAGCTCCAAAAGATAGTATCGAGGCACACAGCTAAAATTCACATAACAAACTGTTCAAGAGGGATTCGCAACGCATGGCATTTTCGCTATGCGTTGGTTTTAGTGATTAAGGTGGTATGCGGCAGCTTCTGTATTGCGTTGCTCACCCCTTAACAGGGCGTTATGCGCTTTATCGACTAGAGGATTATCGTGTTTGAGAAATTAATTGTTGTCATTTTAGGCGGTTTGGTCGGTTTTCTTTTAACTATCCTCAAAGAGTCTGTTGCTGCGAAAAAGTCAAAAGCGGCAGAAACGTACTATCTTGCAATTATTGTCACGAGTAGTATCGAGCAGTTTATAGTTGGTTGCCGTGAGGTCGTCACTGATAATGGCACCGAAGATCAGAATGGATACACTTACTATCATTCGCAAACCCCAAGTTTTACTCCGTTAGAACTTGAGGTTGATTGGAAAATACTGCCTCAAGATTTACTCTACGATTTGTTAAACCTACCTCAAATGGTTCACGAAGCTAACTCATATATTTCAGCTGTAAGTGATTACACTGCTACACCTCCTGATTTTGCGGAATTTTATGAGGCGAGAGCAATGAAATATGCTGCTTTAGGTTTATTAGCCATTCAAATGTCTGAGAAACTTAGAGACCTCGGTGGCTTGCCGAAGCGTAAAGTAGAAGAGTGGGGTGATCGTCAGACATTCTTGCTGGCTCTTCATGAGAGCGAAGAAAGAGAAATTATGCGAAAAGAGTTCCAGCAGAAAATGCTAGATTCTTTGAAGCCTCAGGCACACGCATAACAAACTGTTTAAGAGTGATTCGCAACGCGTGGCATTTTTACTATGCGTTAGGTTTAGTGGTTAAGGTGGTATGCGGTTGCTTCGGTATTGCGTTGCTCACACCTTAACAGGGCGTTATGCGTAATGAAGACAAGGATAGTCTGTTGAACATAATATTTGATTTAGACGATACATTGCA
>NZ_JAWPOM010000043.1:0-12094 GCF_033344285.1 Vibrio sp. 779(2023) | reverse complement strand
TTCTTTTAGTTGTTGATTTCATAACACTCTCCAATTTTGGGGGGTGGAAAGTGTCAACCTTATTTAGGACGGCACAGTTTACTAAAAGAAAGCCCAACGTCGACCGTTGGGCTTTCTTTTTATGTCTCATCCAAACAAAACTAAACGCAATGCTTAGAGCCAACGACGAACATGGTTTTTATAATCCACATACTCTTCACCAAACAATCGCTCTAAAACGCGTTCCTCAGGCTTGATTTGAAACCGATTCATATAACTGACAAATATCACGCCACAAAGCACCACACTCAAGTGCTGCCACCACAAACCAGTTGCTATGATTAGGAGCAGTAATGCCGTGTACATAGGGTTGCGTGAAAAGGCAAACACACCAGTTCTTACAACAGAAGATGCCGCTTCAGGTTTTACTGGGTTCACTGTGGTTTTTACTTTGCGAAATTCATACACACCAGCAATGCCCATGTAACCAGACAACAAAGTTAATACACCTACTACAAATTCAACAAAGGGTACTCGAATGTTCATGCTCGGCGTCAAAACTTTAAGTCCGTACATCAAAAGTATGACTAACAAAAACACCGCAACAGGTGGGACTTTGAGTTCAAGTTTTCTCAAGATTCATATCCTTTGAAAGGGTCTAAGTACGGTTTCTAAAAAGCCCAGTAAAACTGGGCTTGATTTAGTCCGATTACAACAAAGTTAACAATGCCTGAACGGGATGCTTGGGCTTCGTTCCTTCAAAGCGTTTAACTTGGCTGCGGCAAGAATAGCCTGTAATCAAACATCTCTCGTTATCTAACTTATCTAAGCTCGGCTTCCAGCTTAAATTGTAAATGTCTTTCGACATCGACAACTTATCAACCTCATGACCAAACGTACCCGCCATACCACAACAACCAACAGGTACCGTATTCAAAACTGCACCAAAGTGAGCAAAAATAGCGCCCCACTCTTTTTCCGCATTTGGCATTTTGGTTTTCTCAGTACAGTGAGCAAACAGATACCAAGGTTCCTGCGCCTTATGCTCTCCGCTTTCAAACGCTTCTAGTCTTGGGTAAAGCCATTCGTGGGCTGTTAGTACATCGAAATTACCTCGCTTACTGCCAAGCACTTCAGCGTATTCATCTCGATAACACAGCACCAAAGCAGGATCGACGCCAACTAATGGGATATCCAAATCCGCTACCATCGCCAAGAACTTCGCTGTGTCGGCTGCTGTGTCCTTAAACTGACGTAAAAACCCTTTAATGTGTTGTGCTTTACCATTCGGCTTAAACGGCAGAAGCACCGGATTCATACCCAGCTTTTTCAATAACTTAACGAAGTCTTCAACGACATCAGCGTCGTAGTAACTAGTGAATGGGTCTTGAACAATTAAAACATGCTTGCTCTTTTCAGACGAAGACAAACCACTGAGCGCTTGCAGATCATAAGGCGTTGTCAGCGACTCTACTCGTTGTTTCAAGGTGGGTACTGATAACAACGGCGCATCGACATACCCGACCGTAGATGCCGTTAAACTTTTCACCCACGACTGCTTCAAAACACCATTTACGACACCTGGCGCTTTTGCCATCATCGGCAGCATAGTTTCAATGTTCGCAACCAGATAGTCTTTTGCAGGACGTTGATAACGAGAGTGATAGATGTTTAAAAAGCGTGAGCGAAAGCTCGGAACATCGACTTTAATCGGACACTGACTCGCACACGCTTTACACGCCAAACAACCATTCATCGCTTCATACACTTCGTGAGAGAAGTCATACTCGTGACGACGATTGATAGAATGACGTACGCGGTCAATCATGGTTTTGATTGATGTTTTGTTTTCTAGTGTTTGCTTTTCTAAGTCAAGAATATCAATGCCTTGCTCAGTAAGCTGACGCAACCACTCACGAACCAAACCTGCACGACCTTTTGGTGAATGACGACGATCGGCTGTTACTTTCATCGATGGACACATTGGCGAGCTGGTATCATAGTTAAAACACAAACCGTTACCGTTACATTCCATCGCTTGTTTAAAGCTGTCACGTACTTGAACGTCAATCTGACGGTCATAGTAACCACGTTTGGTATCGGTAACTTTGACAAGCTCTGCATCACTATCCAGCGGTGTACAGATTTTGCCCGGGTTCATTTTGTTGTGTGGATCGAATGCCGCTTTCACACGTCTCAGTTCAGTAAACAACTCGTCGCCGAAAAACTCAGGGCCATATTCTGAACGGAAACCTTTGCCGTGTTCACCCCACATCAAACCGCCGTATTTCGCCACCAGCTTGACCACTTCATCAGACACTTCGTGCATCAATGCTTCTTGGTGCGGGTCACACAAATCCAACGCAGGACGTACGTGAAGCACCCCAGCATCGACGTGACCAAACATGCCGTAATTCAGAGACTTGCTGTCTAACAGTTCTCGAAACTCTACAATAAAGTCCGCCAGGTTTTCTGGTGGCACACAGGTATCTTCAGCGAATGCGACCGGTTTAGCACGACCTTTTGCTGCGCCTAACAAACCCACCGCTTTTTTACGCATGTTGTAAATACGCCCAATGCTCGCTACATCGTTACAAACTTGGTAGCCGATAATGCCCGCTTCTTCTGTTTCCAACATGGTATCGAGCTTGGCGGTTAACACTGCAACCCGAGCAGCAACTTCCTCTTCGTCCTGACCTGCGTATTCCACCATGTTGATGCCAAGCATCTCTTTATTTGGAACATCGGTAAGTAAATCGCTCACGGTGTGCCAAACGATATCTTGCTTCGCGAGATTAAGCACTTTTGAGTCAACGGTTTCTACAGACAGCGCTTTCGCCTCTACCATAAACGGTGCATTACGCAGTGCAGAATCAAAGCTGTTGTATTTAACGTTAACCAAAGTACGTGCTTTCGGAATTGGCGTCAGGTTCAGCTTTGCTTCGGTAATAAATGCCAATGAACCTTCCGCGCCGCACAGTACTCGTGTGATATCGAAACGGTTACCGTCTTCATTCAAGGCATTTTTTAAATCGTAGCCCGTTAAAAATCGGTTAAGAGGAGGAAACTTATCTACGATCTGCTGGCGTTTTTCACGACATACGGATTCCGTTACACGTAGCGCCTTGGCAGCAAACTCGCCTTCTTTTGGGTAACCATGAGACAAGTCCGACTCTAAAATTGAACCATCAGCAAACACCGCTTGTAGCGATAAAACATGATCGGATGTTTTTCCGTATTTCAGAGAACCTTGACCAGAAGCATCGGTGTTGACCATGCCGCCAATCGTTGCACGGTTACTGGTAGATAAGTCTGGAGAGAAGAAGTAGCCATAAGGGCGAACAGCGTCATTTAACTGGTCTTTCACTACACCAGTTTGTACACGAACCCAGCCTTCTTTCTCATTAATCTCAAGCACTTTGTTCATGTGACGAGACATATCCACCACAATACCTTTGGTTAGCGACTGACCATTGGTCCCTGTGCCGCCACCACGAGGTGAAAAGGTAATTCGTTCGTACTTTTCTTTATTGCTCAGTTTCCCGAGGAGAGAAACATCTTCTGTCGTTTTGGGATGAACGACAGACTGAGGAAGTTGCTGGTAAACACTGTTGTCAGTGGCAACCGCTAGTCGACTTGAATATTGGCTTTCGATATCACCAGTGAATCCGGCGTGCTCAAGCTCTTTCAGAAAACTAAGAACAAGAGGATCGACATCAGTTTGCGAGTGTAATCTTGGTAACATTTGCTTCCTGCCCCTACGACGCTGATCCGATCAGCTGCGGGTTGTGTAATTATTTGCTCACTTCTCATACAAATTGGCGCTAAGCGAAAAATAACACCACAAAAGAGTTAGTGAAGTAATATTCTTTGAATTTCGTCACTTTACAACATTTAAAAAGACGAGCAAATCAGAATCTCGATACAATAATTAAACTTATGCTTTATTTTTTCACGCTTGATGCCTTACATTGGGGAACGAATCGCGTTTCTAGATGAGTTTTCAGAATGAAAAAAAATAAAATTGTGACCACTGAAGATATCCTTCTCAAACTTTGCCAGTCTGTTTCTGGCGTACTTACTTCGGCGACATCTTCTCAAGTAAATTATTCAGCAATGGTGCAAAAAATCCACAAGACTAGCCTCAAACCAGATTTTGGCTGTTTTGTTCTGTTTGATGGCGGATTTACCGGGCTAGTTGTGATTAATTTTACGGCAAAAGCCGCACTGGAGATCTACACCAACTACATGCGTAATATGGGCATGCCAGAAGAAGAACTGGCAATATCTCATACTTCTGACGAGGTAGGCGATGTTCTGGGTGAACTCATGAATCAACTGGTCGGAGACTTCACTAATAAAATTCGTAAAGACCTGCAAACGAACATCACACAAAACCAACCAAAAATGCTGGCGCTGAATAAGCAAGTTATCTTACAAGTTGATACCAACCTTGACCGCCCTCAAGCGCGCAGAGTGACGTTCTCCACCGAAAACAACAATATTTTCTATCTCGAACTAGCAATGGATAAAACTGAGTTCATCCAACTGGAAGAGTTTGAAGTTGCTGAAGACGAAAACCCAGACGACATTTTAGAGGCAACACGTAAACAGTTGGCTGAGAAAGAATCTAAATCGTCGGGATCAAACGATGATGCCGATGACTTGCTCAACCAGCTCGGGTTGTAATTCTAACGAATCTTAATGAAGAATGGCTTCTTAGACACAAGTACGGCTTCATACTGATTACGACGAACTAAAACGCCAGCCTCGCTTAATGCGAGGCTTCTTTTTATGAGCAGAAATTATCTTCAGTCCCACCTTGTATTTCGTTTTTATGTCAAAAAAGGTAATATGTCTGACTTCATAAATTTTCTGCTTTCGTTACTGGTTGTCGATGGATAAACAAAAAGCTCTGAAAAAAATCGCCAAGTGCTTAGAACTGGGCAATTCCGCTAATGTTAATGAGGCTGCCAATGCTATCAAAATGGCACATCGCCTCATGCTTAAATATGGTCTCGATAAAGACGATATTGAGTTCATCAGAATGGGAAAAACACAATCTTCTCATCTGCTACCAGCGAACATCAGTTCTACCATATTGCGAGTGATTCGCGGCATTAACACAAAATTCGGTGTCGAAGCAGTATTATTGAATCACAAAGGGCTCAAACGTGTCGAATTTATCGGTGAAGCAGATCGCGCTATTTTTGCTGCATTTGCTTTCGATATTGTTTATCGCGAGATGAACGAAAGTACCGGACAATTCCGAAACAGCTTTGCTGGCACCGGCACCTCTTCTCAGGAAGTGACTCGCCGTGTGAACTCATTTGTATCTGGCTGGGTGGAAGGCGCGATTGAAAAATTGCCAATTATTTCTCCAGATGAAGAGTCGGCCAATAAAATTAATGACTATATTGATAAAGAATTCCAAAACATTGACCGCGAAACGTTCAAGAAGCAATTGAAAGAAGCGATGAAAAACCTAACTGAAGACTACGAAGTGGGCTTAAAGAAAGGTAGAAAGGTTTCAGTTAACCGTGGAGTGGGCGGCGAACAAGCACGCAAAATGTTGGGCGATTCATCGAAATAGCCAGAATAGTAAAGGATTCACATAAGCAGCAATGACTTCGATGTCGATGGGGCTTACTTTGAGAGCTTTGGCAGTATTGATAGGAATTTTCTTACAGAAACTCTTATCAATCTTACTTTCTCATAACAAATATCAATGCTTGTTTATTCATAATTCGCATCCCATTATGAGGCATAGTTTCGCCTCAGTTTTATACGGAGATTTTCCCTTGAAAAAGATGCCTATTGCACTAGCTCTAGTGCTAGCTCTTACTGGCTGTCAAGCCACTCAACGCCAAAATGCAACAACGGGTGAATACGAAACTAACTCCACCACGCAAGGCGCGCTTATTGGTGCGATCGCTGGCGCAGCAATCGGCCTAGCAACGGGTGATGATGCTAAAGAACGTCGTCAGCATGCACTCATTGGTGCAGCCGCAGGCGGAGCGACTGGCGCTGGCGTTGGTTACTACTTTGACCAACAAGAAGCGGAATTACGTCGCGCTTTGCTAAACTCTGGCGTACAAGTTCAGCGTGTTGGTGAAAATCAGCTTTTACTGCGTATGGAAAACGGTATCGGCTTCTCTTCAAGCTCTTACCAGCTTGATGCTAGTATCCATAATACTCTACGCGGTGTTGCTCGCATCCTAGTTGAGTACCCAGATACCAGTCTCGTTATTGACGGTTACACGGATAGCACAGGTAGTGAGTCATACAACCAAACGTTGTCAGAGCGCCGTGCAGAGTCCGTACGTCAATTCCTAGTATCTCAAAACGTTGCACCTGGTCGTGCAATTGCACGCGGCTACGGCGAACGTAACCCAATTTGCTCAAACCAAACTTCTGAAGGTCGTGCGTGCAACCGTCGTGTTGAAATCCAGATCTTGCCACTGAAGTAATTTGGTTGCACCATAACGGTAATAATAAAAAATTACCGGAGCAGGCCTAACCATTATCGTTAGGCCTGACATATTAATGTCTGTCAAAACGTCTGCCCTACTCTGCTTATTTAGCCTCAGCTTTTCTGGCTACTCACTTGCCTCTCAAGCTCCAAATGACCCCATCGAACAATACGAGTACGCACAACAATTATTGGCATCAAACGAAGCTGAAGCCTCACCAGAAACGCGCTACTGGCTAGAGCAATCCGCCAACCAAGGTTACCTCCCTGCACAAAAACAGCTCGCGAACGACTTTGCTAAAGGGATAAATGGCGAAAAAAATGAAACACAAGCGTTATATTGGCTAACCTCTATCGCACTCAATGACCCAACCGATCGTGGCTTTCTTCTCGCCGATTTTATTCAGCGCAATCCAGATAAGGTCACAACTTCTCAATTGACTGAAGCCTTGTATCAAATGGCTTCTCAGCATAATCCAGCAGCAGAACAAGCTTATAATCAACTGTTAGAGCAGCGCTTCAACCAACTGCGAGCTAAACAAGTCTCGCAAATAAAGTCGCTCGATAAAAAGGCTGAGCAAGCACAGGAAGAGAAAAGCACAGTTGCAAACCCCAAAGTAGAACACTCGCAGTTTTTATGGCTGATCTGGCTAGCGGCGATACTCATCATCAGCGGCTTAAGTTTTCTCGTAATCAAGAAACTTAAGCAGAATAGAAAAGCGCTTGAAGCCAAAGAGGAAAGCCAAAATCAACGAATGGCGAAAAAAATAAAAGAGCTAGAGTTTACGAACAAGCAACTGAAACGCCAGCTAGAGAAAGTATTCAAAGAATTTAAGAAATCCAAAACCCAGGCAGAGAACCATAAGCTAAGCGTCGCGTGTGCTATGTTTGGCTACACACCACAACACATCCCTGATTTACAAGCAATCAAGCTACGCTATAGACAGCTATCAAAGCTTTATCATCCTGACACAAGAGGCAGTGAAGAAGAAATGAAGCGACTCAATCATGCCTTTAAGCTCGTCTCACAAAATGTTACAAAACAGTAAAAATAGGTCAGGATACTTTGGCTAGCATGCTTTTAGACCTATATAATCAAGCGCCGCAATCGATCTCCCTCTCAAACAAATTAACAGACATTTAACTTAAGTCGCGCTTTTATGCCATAATGCCCGGCGCAAAATAACACCTAACGACTCAAATTAATCTAGGTGGGGAGAAAATCAATGTTCACTGAAGAAGGCACCTGTGATTGGTGTAAAAAACCTAGTCTTGTAACTCGTCACGATTATTTAGATGGCAAGCACCACTACTCATGTAAAGCTTGCTACGATATGGCGAAAATCGACGTGCGCCTATTTAACCAAGGCGAATTGCAAATGCGCGAACGCTTGCAACGAGCGAGCTAAGCAAGACGGAATCAATGGAACTGATTTTCAAAGGCGCCTTTTAAGGCGCTTTTTTGATCGGCCAAGACTATTTCCAATTTCTATCTCGTATTCCCTCCTATCCTACATAGCACGTCGCATCGGTTATCAGCCCTCTCTTACTGTATACAAACCACTGTCCATGAAACAACACCTGTATATACAGTAGTAAACCCCTGTATGTATCTCGTCCAGTTTTCTACTCACCTCACATTTTTAAATTGATGTTAGACATATCAAAAATGAAAAACAACCACATAAATTCAATTACTTAGAATCAAATCCTTTTATTTCCTTCTCAAAAAACCGCAAATAACTTTTGAGAAACTGGTTGATCAGGTCACCAAAACAAACTACTGTATACACATACAGCATGTATAAAGGAACAGTAAGATGCAGTTACAAAGTCAATCTCATACATACTCTCGTTACAACGTATTGGCACAAGCAACTAAGCCCATGGCCGTTTCGGATCAGCTTCTATCTAAGCTGGCTGTTTTATCGCAGCAGAAACAATGGATTTTGTTTACAGCAGACTGCCCTCGTCCAGACTTTGAACAACTCACTGCTTCTAATATTTGCTGTAAAAACGTTATTCAAATGAAGCCCTCTCAACAGCTTTCAGAAGTCGAGATCGTGATAAAAGCCATCCGCTCAGGCAATGCCAGTGCTGTTGTCGCATCCAATAAAATTGCACTTATGAATCAATCGATGTTGCGCGACATGGCGCAGCGCTATCAGTGTGAAGTCTTTTTCGTCGAAGGCAGAGTTAATAAGTACCACTAATAAGTTCGACGTTATCTATCCTGCATCTCGCCTCCTTTTTAAGGGGGCATTTTTTTGTATTAAAGAAAACAGGCAAACGTTTGCTTTTTCTCTGGCGAGTTAAAATAGTTCTGGTATGATGCCCACATTCGATTTATTCAGCGCCCACATTTTGCTGAATATCTTCTCTTTCTGACGTTTGATTAAGATGATAGGAATGTCGCAATGAGCCTTGCTAATCAAGTACTTGCCGTCAATGACGACCTGCCAATTCGCACCCATAAACCCGTTCATAGTGGAAAAGTTCGTTCAGTTTACTGGTTAACTGAAGAAGACAGCGCCCGACTGATCAAAGAAAAAGGATACAATGTCGCTCCAGATGCGCCTTTGGCTATCATGGTGATTAGCGACCGAATCTCTGCATTCGATTGTATTTGGCATGCTGAAGGTGGTCTTAATGGTGTCCCGGGTAAAGGGGCTGCGCTTAATGCGATTTCTAATCACTGGTTCAAACTGTTCAAAGAAAATGGCTTAGCAGATAGCCATATTCTAGACATTCCTCACCCTTTTGTTTGGATTGTACAAAAAGCCAAACCGGTAAAAATCGAAGCCATCTGCCGCAAATACATCACGGGTTCGATGTGGCGCGCTTACGCAAATGGCGAGCGCGAGTTTTGTGGAATCCAACTTCCTGAAGGGTTAGGAAAAGACAAAGCACTGCCAGAGTTGCTAATGACCCCATCCACAAAAGGCATTCTAAAAGGCATTCCCGGTGTGCCAGAAGCGGATGACGTAAATATTACTCGTCAAAACATCGTAGACAACTACGAAGCATTTAACTTCTCAAGCGCTGACGATATCGCACTCTACGAAAAATTGCTGAAAGAAGGCTTTAACGTTATCAGCCAAGCGTTAGAAGAAATCGACCAAATCTTTGTCGATACCAAATTCGAATTTGGTTATGTTCATGATGCTGCTGGCAATGAAAAGCTGATTTACATGGATGAAGTGGGTACACCAGACTCGTCTCGTATATGGGATGCTAAAGAGTACCAAGCAGGTCACATCGTAGAGAACTCAAAAGAAGGTTTCCGCCAGTTCCTACTTAACCACTTCCCTGACCCAGATATCTTGCTAAACAAAGAACGTATGCCTGAGCGCGAAGCTCTCGCTCGTGATAATGCTTTACCCGTCGAATCTTTGATGGCGATTTCGAGCACTTACATTGGTATTGCCGAGAAGATTACAGGCAAGCCGATTCATTTGAGTGAGAATCCGAAAGCGGAAATCATCGAGGTTCTGAGCAAAGAATACGGATTGATTGACTAGCACTGTCGCTAGATTGCTAAACGCTTTCCAATAAAAAGTCCGCACTAGCCTGCGGACTTTTTTCGTATTAGGCTCACCTTAGCCGATATTTAACGTAGTGCCATCTGTTGTAGAGGCTGACTTGGTCGTCACCTGATATGTTTTGTCTTTAATCGTTGATACGAAATACCAGGTCGACTCTGCCTTGTCGGGCGTAAAAGTAACGCGCATAAAGCCACGCTGTTTGATGTCTGCCCACTGTAATTCTGACACTAAGTGCGGCAGCGTGTATTCCATTTGAGCGATCGCGACAGGGTCTAACGCGAGGTAGGCCTCTAGCCCAGGCGAACTCACCGAGCTAGTTGCAAACTCTACCCCGATAGGATGCTTAGATATGTCTTTAAGCTCACTTGCCCATGCGTTGTGCGTATCTCCTGCCAAGCAGACAAAGTTACCACTGCTGGCTTTGGCCAGTTGATAAACTTTCTCTCGCTCAACGTAGTAACCATCCCATGCATCTAGGTTATATGGCAAAGCAATGGTATCTAAACTTGGGTCAGAGAGATAACCCGTAATCGCAGAGTTTACCGCTAATAACGCCTCTGTTTTTTGTTCTTCAGTGACAGTAAACAATTGAAACATCGCGGTCATAACCGAACTTGGCAACTCCATACGAGACATTAACACTTGTTGCCCTAGCACATTCCAAGTTGCGTCGTGCGTACTGAACGCATCCATCAGCCAAGCGAGTTGGTCAGCGCCTAACAGCTCTCGATCTTGACTGCGCGACTGAGCAACTAAACCGCCAATAGCTTCCATCGTTGGTGAGCTGAGCGAGAAATAATCCAACGGTTTATCACGCCCCACAAGTCGCGTGTCGAGCATCATCAAATTGACTAAACTTCCAAACGAAAACTGACGGTAAATCAGCATGTTTGAGAAAGTGTTTTCACGAACGGGCAACCATTCTGTCCACGCGGCAGCCGCAGCTGCACGACGATCATTAAAGCTGCCTTCCTCTTCTTGATGGTTTTCCGCACCATTTTTCCAACTATCATTTGCAAGCTCATGGTCATCCCAGACTGCAATCATTGGTAGGCTCGCATGTAACGCTTGCAGATCAGCATCTTGGCGATATTGCGCATACCGTTTTCGGTAATCATCTAAGGTAATGCATTCAGTGCCTTTGCTTGGCTCTCGCCCTAGTGCCTCAGCATCTTCACTAGCGTAGCCACCAGCCCCATACTCATAAATGTAATCACCGAGATGAAGTACCACATCAAACGGTTCTTGCTCATGTTGATTTAAAATCTCTCGATACACATGGAAATAGCCAGCAGGATAGTTTGCACAAGAAACAACCGCCATGGATGCCTTTTCTACACCATCCTCTGGTAATGTTTGAGTTTGCCCGACTTCGCTAGTGACATCTCCAACCATGAATCGATAGTAGTAGCGAGAATTTGCGTTGAGATTTTGAACATCGACTTTTACCGTGAAATCTCGGCTCGTGTCTGTGGCAAAAGTGCCACTTTGCACGATATCAGTAAAATTTTCGTTAGATGAAACTTGCCAGCTTACATCTGCGTAGCTTGCTGAGGTCGTAACACGAGTCCAAATGATTACTTGTGTTTGAGTAGGATCTCCACTCGCCACTCCGTGCTCAAAGGTAACCGCAACAGATTCACTAGCATCGCTACCACAGCCCACCAGCCCGGTAACAATCGCCGTTGAAGAGGCAGCTTTCATAAAGTCTCGACGAGACAAAGACATATTGACTTCCTTTCTTATTGTGTTTGTTTTTATGCCCAAATGACGTGGTGACTCAATCATCCTTGTATGCCAATAAGGGACGTTAATTCGAACTTACAGTACCAACCACTTAGTCGGTAATTTGTCCTAAAAACACAAAGTTAGAAGCTAGTTATGACAATTGCATTTCCAAACGTTACATTTTTGTTAATTTAAGTGCAAATACTCTATATTCATCACACTTCCTAAGACCTGTGACAAAAACCTCAAAATAAAAAAGCGACCTACTTTGAGGTCGCTTTTCATTGCACTATTGTGCCGTCCTAAATAAGGTTGACACTTTCCACCCCCCAAAATTGGAGAGTGTTATGAAATCAACAACTAAAAGAAC
>NZ_JAWPOM010000042.1:0-12924 GCF_033344285.1 Vibrio sp. 779(2023) | reverse complement strand
GCTACCTTGTACTGCCCCAATGCCAGTTACCGTGACACTGAAATCTTCTGGGCCTTCATAAACAGCGTCATCAATGGAAGCAATGCGCACATCAAACTCGGTTTGCCCCGCTGGCACCGTTACTACACCATCGTTTGGCACTGCAACCCAACCACTACCCGTGTTGTATTCTAAGGTGCCCAAGTCACCGGCTTCGGTCTCACCTAAGTTGAGGCCAAGCTCGACTTGAACAGTGGACTCGGAAGCATTCGACAGCGTCACTTTGAAATTCGCTGTCTCACCCTCATTGATGGTGCCAGCATCTGAAATAGTCACGCTTGGACGGTCATCATCCGGATCGGGGCCCGGACCTGTGCCGTCATCCACTATCGTCGCCGTACCGGTATCACTGCCTTGCACTGCGCCAATGCCAGTCACCGTGACACTGAAATCTTCTGGGCCTTCATAAACAGCGTCATCAATGGCAGCGATGCGCACATCAAACTCAGTTTGCCCCGCCGGCACCGTCACCACGCCATCGTTTGGCACTGTCACCCAACTGCTTCCCGTGTTGTATTCTAAGGTGCCTAAGTCACCGGCTTCGGTATCGCCGAGATTAAGACCCAACTCTACTTGCGTTTCCGCTTCAGACGCGTTCGATAAGGTGACTTTGAAGTTCGCCGTATCCCCCTCATTAATGGTGCCAGCATCTGAAATAGTCACGCTTGGTCGGTCATCATCCGGATCGGGGCCCGGACCCGTACCATCATCCACTATCGTTGCCGTACCGGTATCGCTGCCTTGCACCGCCCCAATGCCAGTCACCGTCACGCTGAAATCTTCTGGGCCTTCGTACACCGCGTCATCAATGGAAGCAATACGCACATCAAATTCGGTTTGCCCAGCTGGCACCGTTACCACGCCATCATTTGGCACTGCAACCCAACCGGAGCCTGTGTTGTATTCTAAGGTGCCCAAGTCACCGGTTTCGGTGTCACCTAAGTTGAGGCCTAGCTCGACTTGAACTGTAGACTCGGAAGCATTCGACAGCGTCACTTTGAAGTTCGCCGTATCCCCCTCATTGATGGTGCCAGCGTCAGTGATGGTCACATTCGGACGGTCATCATCCGGATCAGAGCCTGGACCCGTGCCGTCGTCCACTATCGTTGCCGTACCGGTATCGCTACCTTGTACTGCCCCAATGCCAGTTACCGTGACACTGAAATCTTCTGGGCCTTCATAAACAGCGTCATCAATGGCAGCGATGCGCACATCAAACTCGGTTTGCCCCGCTGGCACCGTTACTACACCATCGTTTGGCACTGTCACCCAACCGCTTCCCGTGTTGTATTCTAAGGTGCCCAAATCTCCAACTTCGGTATCGCCAAGATTAAGACCCAGTTCCACCTGCGTTTCCGCTTCAGACGCGTTCGATAAGGTGACTTTGAAGTTCGCTGTCTCACCCTCATTGATGGTGCCAGCATCGGTAATAGTTACATTCGGGCGGTCATCATCCGGATCGGGGCCTGGCCCCGTGCCGTCATCCACTATCGTCGCCGTACCGGTATCACTGCCTTGCACTGCGCCAATGCCAGTCACCGTCACACTGAAATCTTCTGGGCCTTCATAAACAGCGTCATCAATGGCAGCGATGCGCACATCAAACTCAGTTTGCCCAGCTGGCACCGTTACCACGCCATCATTTGGCACTGCAACCCAACCGGAGCCTGTGTTGTATTCTAAGGTACCTAAGTCACCGGCTTCGGTGTCACCCAAGTTGAGGCCTAGCTCGACTTGAACTGTAGACTCGGAGGCGTTCGACAACGTCACTTTGAAATTCGCTGTCTCGCCCTCATTAACCGTACCTGCATCACTCATCGTTACCGCTGGGCGATCATCATCAGGATTTGAGCCAGGTCCACTACCATCATCTAAAATAGTGGCAGTCCCAGTAACAGGTGTGCTTTGTTCTTCTGTCGTGCCAGAGAGCGTAAACGTTTCTGGGCCTTCAAATATAGAGTCGTCAATAGAGTCTATAGAGACCGTAAAGCCACTTTCACCCGGTGGGATCGAAATGGTAAAGGTTCCGCTTTCACCGACTGAAACTTCTTCTGTTGTACCATCAGAAAATGTTATGAGGACACGCTCATTGACGTAGTCACTCCCGTTATCGTCAGCTGAGCCGCCTGTTGCGGTTCCATCAA
This sequence comes from Vibrio sp. 779(2023), assembly GCF_033344285.1. Taxonomy (NCBI): domain Bacteria; kingdom Pseudomonadati; phylum Pseudomonadota; class Gammaproteobacteria; order Vibrionales; family Vibrionaceae; genus Vibrio; species Vibrio sp. 779(2023). The sequence goes on along the minus strand of NZ_JAWPOM010000042.1, from coordinate 10,741 downwards.
GGAGAGAAAGAATGACATCAGTATTGTCTTCAGTTGTTTGACTTAGAGTAATATCGAATACAACTTGGTCACCTTCGTTGATAGTCGGACTAGATATTTCTTGAACTAATATAGTCGGTGGTACAGGGCCATTAATTACTCTGAAAAGATCCAACAAAGATAGTGCTTGAGTTGTAGATAGTCCGATTCCATCAATACCGACGGTCTCAAAATTCGTACTAGCCAACAATTCAGCGCCAGTACGATCTATTGCACCAGTATTTTGGGGGCTAGAACCACTTTCCTCACCTGCAGCTGGCTCAAAATCCTCACCAAGAGCAGCCGGGTCTTCTCCACTAGCGATAGCCTCGATTAGCGCAGTGACATCATCAGTAACGTTAATTGAACTACCTTGCGGTGTTACCTGTTGTACAATTAATTCTGATGTATCAGAAACTTCCTCAATAATTAATTCACCAGGCTGAGGTAGCTGACCACTTTCAAGACTTCTCAGGTTCCCATCAAGCCCTATAACCACGACATTGCTCATCAATGAACTTAACGCTACTCGATCCATGCTCTTCATCCTTGTATTAGTTTAATTAAAGGCTTGTTACTGCACTAAACACGTCTATAGTTTAGACAAAATATGAATTTTTCGTTTTATTCCAAGAGGATTTAGTTTTTTGAGAGTAATAAGGAAAATAACCGAAGAATTTGCCTTCATTTAAACCAGTTTCCGCTATGCTCTTAAGATAAAAAGGTTTTCTACGAAAAAATCGACCACTTACCAAGCAAGCTTTGCCTCGTATGCTAGAGTTTAGAGAGTAAGATTGTTGTTTTTTATTGAATTAAACATTTAAACATCAACAAGTTGATAATACGCACTAAGAAAATTCATTGTTTGTAACTTCTCGTCTCAAATATGAAACAGAATAAGAGCGACATGATTTTAGGAGAACTAACGTGAGATGGAATCGAGTACATATAGCCTGCTGTTGCTTAATAGTGTCTTCACCAGTTTTCGGTCAAACTCTAGAGCAAGCGGTTGCACAGACGCTACAAAATAACCCCGATATTAAGAGTGCATTTAACGAGTTTATGAGCCAGAAGTACATAAATGAAGCTTCATCAGGTGCTTACCTCCCCTCTGTTGATCTAGATGCTGGAATTGGATATGAAGGATTAGACCCGTCAGATGAAGTTGGTCGAGGAGACACGGATTACACTCGAAAGGAAGCTTCAGTGACACTGACCCAACTAATATGGGATGGTAGCGCTACATTAAATGATATTGATCGAACCGCAGCTGATGCTGAATCTGTTAGATTTCAACTCTTAGCAGATGCTTCAGATAAGGCACTTGAAGTGACTAAAGTGTACTTGGACGCTGTTAAAGCGTATGAAGTCCTAAAGCTTTCAGAAAACAACCTTGCTGTTCATAAAGATATTTACGATGACATTAAAAAACGAGTCAACTCGGGTATCGGCTCTACTGCTGACTTGACGCAGGTAGAAGCACGTTTGGCAAAAGCACACGGAAACTTAGCTGCTGCTCAAAATAACCTGTATGACTCTCACACGATGTTCACTCGTTTAGTCGGTCAAACACCACAAGGGTTAATCTTTCCGAGAGCGGACCAAAACTTTATCCCGTACACGGTTGATGAAGCGGTAGGCTTGGCATTTGAACTTCATCCCGTTATTCAAGTGGCGCTCGCAGACGTAGACTCGGCTAAGTTTCAATACAAACAGTCTAAAGGTGTTAATTACCCAACCATTTCAATTGAAGCTTCGCAAACATGGCGTGACGACGCTGATGGTTTAAAAGGTCGAAGTGATGAGACACTTGCCATGCTGCGTCTACGCTACAACCTATTCAATGGTGGCAGTGATGCAGCGAACTCAGAAAACTTTGCCTACCAGCTAAATAAAGCAAAAGACTTGCGTGAAGGTGCCTATCGCAATGTTGAAGAAGGGTTAAGGCTTTCTTGGAGTGCGCTTGATTTAACATTACAACAAAAAGAGTTTCTATCAGATCATGTAGACTCTGCGTCTGAAACCGTAATTGCTTACGAGAAGCAATATCGCATCGGTAAACGAACACTGCTTGATCTATTGAACACTGAAAACGAGCTCTTTGAGGCGCGTAAAGACTACTTAGATTCTAAATACGCAGAGCAGTACGCCAAATATCGAGTGATGAACGCAACTGGGCAACTGTTGAGTGCATTAAGGGTTGAAATGCCTAAAGAATGGCTAGAAGAAGTGGAGTATTAATTATGAAACACATAGCTTTTATTACACTCTCATTAATGCTCTCCGCATGCAGTTCATCAGATCGTGGTGATGAATATGATTACATAGATACCCCAATTGCCGATCAGTGGGCTGATCATATAGATGATGACTCTGACGGAGTCATTAACGAGCGAGATTTGTGCCCGGGTACACCTTTGGGTGCCGAAATAGACAACGACGGTTGCGGTTCGTACGTTGACTCCTCACAAGAAATGCAAATTCGAGTACTATTTGCGAACGATTCCGATGTGATCAACCCTATCTTTACTCAACAAATTCTTGAACTATCCGACTTTTTGAAAGAGTACCCGAACACGTCTATAGAGATTCAAGGTTATGCTAGTCGCACTGGTACTGCAGAACATAATCTTGACTTATCTAAGCGCCGCGCTGAAAACGTTAGAAAAGAGCTCATGAAGAACGGCATTAGTGGAGATAGAGTTACCATTGTCGGCTATGGAGACACAGTACTTGCGACACAAGGTACAGACCAAGTTAGTCACGCATTGAACCGTCGAGTAACCGCAACAGTGATTGGCCACAAGGGTGAAGTGAAGAAAGAATGGACCGTTTTCACAACACTTCCAAAAAGCTAGCACAACAATAAACAGACCGTAAAAATAAAAGGTCTAGCAAATTGCTAGACCTTTTTGATTTTAAATTTGACTACAGTTTAGCGCTACTACATGTCTTTGTACTGAGCTTCTAAACTCGCAATTAAGCTTTGAGTCACATCATCAACACTTGCACCGTCAAAATGGATGTCCAATGTCGAGCTCCCTTTTGTAATACTCAGGTTTGCCTCAGATCCCCCGTCTGGTGCCACTTCTACATGATACTCTCCGACATCACCAGTATGATCACCTGATTGAAGATCATTAAGAAGCTCTCCAATTTCATCTTTAGATAAGTCGTCAAACAGATCTGAGAAGTCTAGAGCGTCTTCATTTTTATTGAAGTCAGTGACAGTATCAACATCGTTAGTGACTTCACTCCACTTAAAGATGTCGGCCCCTTCTGACCCTGTTAAAGTATCACTACCTAAACCACCAATCAGAATATCATCCCCTTCACCGCCAACGAGTATGTCGTTGCCACCATGACCAAATAGTAAGTCATCACCAGCGCCGCCATATAAATTATCCGATTTATCTCCTTGGTGAGTTTGGTTGAATTCTTCCAAGTTATTTCTAACGTACTCATGTATATCTTCGCCGTCAACGGTAGACACATCCTGACCCGTTTGCTGCGCCACATGTGATTGAATCGCACTTAAGCCTTGTTCATTACCACCAAACTCAATTAAGTCACCTAACAAGATATCGTTACCTTCACCTCCTTGAATAGTGTCTGAACCTTGTTTGAGAGGTACATCTTGACCCAATATCGTTTCAGCAAGCTTAGTAACATCAATATCTGACTCTACCACACCATCAGTGTCATACTGCTTGAGTGTATGTTCATCAACGCCACTCCCAAGACCTATCGCTTCTATAGAGGACAATGCCGCTAGTACTTGATACATGTGTTGAGCTTGTGTCGAGCTATTCCCTTCATCGTAATAACGGATAGAGCCATAATATCTGTCGATATCGCCAAGGATTCTTCCTGTTAGCGGTGAATAAACCTTACCGTAACTATCTATAACGACATCACCTTTGTAGGTAACTGTTTGTCCGTATGAGTAATTGTTTTTACTCGCAATATCTTGCAGGGTAACAAGCTTGCCAGAATTATCGACGTCCAAAATCACTTTCGAGAATTCACTCGGTGCTACACCATAGAGGTATGTTGCTCTATTTGGTTGACCATCCGTAACAAAGTACGTGATATTTTGGCCATTAGGGTTAGGTTGACTGCTGAACCATTCAACGGCCGACTGTAAGCCCGCCTCATAGTTTGTGCCGCCAGAACCCTCATCATCAATTACACGATTCAACTCTTCTACAAACTCTTTTCTTGCTGTAAGAGAACTCAAGTCAACAGAAATCACCGCTGATGCACTTGAAGCAAATTCACTAAGGTGAATATTCACTGTCCCTGGCTTCTCTCCTTGATTTACCGCACTTAACAGCTCATCAAACACATCTAGCACTTCTTGCTTCGCAGTTCCTACCCAGTTACCCATGCTCCCTGAAGTGTCCAGAACAAATGCGATGTTGTAGTCCTGACCTGCAATGATCTCCAATCCTTGAACATCACCAACAATAATATCGTGATCGTCACTACCCGTTATCTGATCATTCCCATGCGATCCCGACTCCAACACATAGTCACGAGCTGTAAGCTCAACGGATTCAGTTGTTGAAGCTGCGTCATTATTTGATCCTTCAACAGACGTAGCAGTAACGCTTAGCGGGAACTCTAAGCTGCCTTCATAATCGAATGGCACTCTGATATCCAGGGAAAGCTTACCATCTGTACCAAGAGTGACAGGGTAATCTCCATTTGAATCTTGCTTAATTGCGACCCCATCAACATACACGTCAACACCGTCTGGTAGATCTTGTACAAGAGCAGTCTGCGCTAAATCCTCACTTCCATCGACATCAACTAGATCAACATCCACATCGACCGAAATCCAGCGATCTTGAAGCACTTCATAAGTGCCATCAGGTTTCAAATCAACAATTTTGTCTGCAAAAACAACGCGTTCAATTTCATATAAATGATCACCTCGGTCATCACTACCTGTATGATCGTTTACCGAATCGATAGAACGACTATCTAATAAAATCCAATATGGAACTTTACCGCCATGATCGTCTTTGAAGGTCATTTTGTAGTCATCAAAGTTCCCTGTTAAGTAAACTGTATCTTTACCATCATGCAGAGTAAGACTGGTCGCGTCATCACCATAAAACGTATCATTGTTACCACCGCCAACAAATACGTCATCGCCACCGCCACCATAGAATACATCGTTGAAATCTGTCCCAACAAACAAGCTGTCGGTGTCACTTAAGTCAGTATTGACTCCCAACACAACACCAGCGTGTGTATTAATTTTAGGTACTGCATTATCCAACCCAAGGTTGGCTGCGACAGCCTCATTTTCGGTATTGGTATTATTTATTGCCGATGTAGCTAAGTGGTGATTAGGATCAACAGCATCTCTTTTTACTAACTCTCCAACATTAATCGTGATCGCAGGTGCATCTGCGATAGCAACAACATTGATATCAAGTGTATTTGTTACGCCAGTATTTGTGGTATAGCTAATTAATGGAACGTCACCTGACCAATGCTCAGCAGGTTCAAATATGTAACTACCATCTCGGTTTACTAGTAACGTACCACTAGTCAAAGAAACACTTTCGCCTACCTCGTAATCAGCACCATCGATAGTAAGATGATCTACCATCAGAATATTGTCGCCGTCAGAGTCATTAAGCAATACATTCCCTTGTAGAGTATTGTCTTCTATGGTTTCGCCCAAATCACTTTCCGTTTCCGTCGGTAAGTTCTCATGTACTACAACATTGATCGCCAAGTTAGATTCTGCTGAATCACCATTCGAGCTTTCTGTACTCGTTGCAGTCAAATTGATAGTGAAGTCATCATGGGAGCCCGCAGGTGGAGTCACAGTAAGTGCATCTAATGCCCAACTTGTCACGTCCAGTTCTTCATCAATAGTTGCGACAGTAATAGAACTATTTCCATCTGAAAGGATCGCACCTACAGGTAAGCCAGTTAGCGTGACTTTAAGTGATTCAGAGCCATCTGTATCATTTAAGCTTGCTTTAATTTCAGAGAGCGGTATCGCTGTATCTTGTAACCCTTCGTTCAGCTGGTATGTTTCGTAAAACGCAACACCATTAACTTCTTGTAGTTCAGACGTTCTGATATCAGTTGCTTCTAGTGCACTTTCATCACTAACTACGTAAAGACTACTATTGCTCAGGTTGACAGGCGCTTGTCCATTAATGGATACATCCACATTAAAGTTACCCGGACCACTTTGGTTATGGTGATAAATTTCAATTGGATAAAAGCCAGATACCGAAGGGGTAAAGCTAGCTCCCTTAATATCACCACTGTCGCTCCCCCAACGAGCTTGATCAAGTAACGTACCACCCAACTTGATTGCAAGGCTATCATCGGCTTGACCGACAAAGTCGTAACTCGAGCCAGCTTCGAGATAAACAAGAGATGTGACTAGAACGGCCTCATTTGCCAAGGTTGCATGAGTCCCTAAATCTTCCACATTTGCCCAACTCAATCGAGTACCATCGGCTTCATTAAGAGCGTTGATCGCTGAGATTAGAGTCTCTCCATTGACCCCCATACCATCACTAGAACCAACTTGAACATTACTCCATGTCGTAACGTTAAACTCTTGTTGAGGCAATGAGTTTAATGGCGTCACTGCAATTAAGTTCGGTTTGTCAGCTACAGGGTTCACGTCTATTGTCAGTGTCGACTCTTGACCAGAGCTCTGCCCATCTGTCGGTTTAAAACCAATTTGAGCGTAACTAGACTCCTGGTCTCCGACTTGATTTCCGCCGAAGCTGTCACTGCCTGATTCATTTAATTCAGGTACAAAACGAACACCGTTTTCCTCAAAAAGCGATTTATCGAGGACTTGATCGATTTGTACAGACTGCCAATCGCCTTGCGAATCTCTGTACTCTAATGAGCCATCGCTAGGAAGCGTTGTAATTTGGACGGATAGATCTGATACATCAGAGTCCACATCGCTAATACCGAATGATGACCAATCAAGCATCACTTGAGTATCTTCATTCATCTCAACCACTGAAGGCGAAGATTCAGGAGCATCATTCACATTTACCAGAGAAACATTTACCTCGGCAGTATCAATCCCGCCAGTTCCATCGATAACCTCAACCTGAAGCGTATAATCGCCCAAGTCAACATCATCGATTGTCTTGTTCAATGAAATCTCTCCACTTGTCGGGTCGATATCAAAAATACCATTAGTGCTCGAGCCATCTGCAAAGCGGTATACAAGCACGTCATTATCGTGATCTTCAGCAACGACCGTGCCGATAACGGCCCCACTCACCGTGTTTTCGTTAACTGACCCGAAGTCGTAAACATCATCATTTGGTTTGTCACCAGCACTATCGCCGCCAGAAATAAACTCTGGAGCGTGCTGAGCATCTATAATAGAGACTGTTGCTTCATTCGAGTCACTTGCAAGCGTCGAATCTGCACCAACCGTATCAATTAGAGTCACGGTTAGGTTTTCAAGATCTTCGTAAATACCATCATCGAGAGTTTTTATATCAATCGGCGCCGACGTTTTACCCGCTGGAATCGTGACTGTGTACGTACTTGGAGCAATATAATCTTTGTCATCAACATTCCCTCCGATTGTAAATGTTACCAGTACATCTTCATCTGCTTTTTGGTCAATGTTGACGATAAATTTTGCATCACTACCTTCATCAACTGAGGATTGATCTGAGCTAATAGTCACTTTCGGTGCACTTTGGGCATCAACGATCACAACACTTGCGCTGTTATTTGAAGCAATGCTCGCATCAGCGCCATCAACCTCTTTAATGGTTACTGTGAAAGATTCTGCGCCCTCATAAATACCATCGGTGACCGTCAGTAAGTCAAGAGCAGCTGAAGATTGACCCGCAGGAACTTCAACACTCAGAACGCCAACAAAATCTTTTCCATCTTGGGCCACGCCACTATATTCGACATGAACCGTAACACTCTCATCTGCAACTTTATCAAGTGTCAGCGTAAAGCCTGCCGTTTCACCTTCATTTACGCTATTTTGATCGGCACTAATACTAACTAAAGGTGCAGGATCAGAATCCACAATATTTGCGTTACCAGTTGCAATACCATTACTGGTGACACTACCGATTTCCGTAACCGTCAGACCAAAGCTCTCATCACCTTCATGGACATTATCTAGTTTGGTCGGGACTGCGACTTTAATTTCAGCGACACCTGGAGGTATAGTAACGTCTCCATTAGGCGCTATATCTAATGTTTGAGTTTGACCATGAGTATCCACATAGGTCACTACCATAGTGCCTAGATCAACATCTTCCGCAGTATAGCTATCATTTGTTGTTGACTTCAGATTGACGACAACGGCCTCTTGAACAGGGTTAGAGAGTAAAACGGTAAATATTGCGTCAGTTCCTTCAATGACATCGCCGGCATCTACTACGCTAAGTTTTGTACTGTCATTATCAAGAACTGTAGCCGTCCCCGTTTCACCGCCGATCTCAAGAACGATCGTTTCGCTGCTTTCCACAACCAAGTCATCAATAGTCGGAATCGATATTTCGAAGCTACTTATACCTGCAGGAACAATCAAGTAACCACCTAAGAAAACAACACCATTTGTATAGGTTGCATTTGATAGATTTACGTCATTCTTATCAACTGAAGAACCTTGAGCAAGCATATCAACTTGGTACTTAACGGCAGTGCTAGTGGTTTCATTTAGAACAACCGAGAACGTGACATTGTCACCCTCAGTCACGCTATCACCGACCACAGACAGGCTTGGCCCATTTTCAGCAATATTACCATCTAGCATTTCATTAACGATATTGACTGTAGATGGATCACTAACACCACTTTCAGAATCGACTGCCACATATCCAAAGCTATCTCCGGCAGGAATACCTTCTACATAACGTAACTCCCAGTTCCCTTCATTTTTCGTAGACAAATCTAACTGAGTAATGACCGAACCTTCAGGAAGAGCTAGATCTTGCCCAAAACCAACGCTTGTTTCTTGGAATAGCATGAAGTTGCCTTCAGGCTTCAAGAACTCGAACGTTTGAGTCTGTTCGATATTGTTTGAATCTAAATACGTAACCGTAATAAGCGCAGCGTTGTCATCACCGTAATCAAACAATCCACCTAATCCATCTAAGCCAAGGTTTACGCTGCCCACAGGGTTATTAGACAAATCGATCGTAATTGTCTCGCCTTTCTCAATACCCTGCCCATCATTGTCAGCAATACCGTTTCCGATATGTGACACTTGGCGGTTGTATTGAGCAAGTTCACCACTATCAGAAGATATAGTGATGGAGGAACCATTAACTAAATGCTCAGTACGGGAGTGTGATGGACCTCCGTCCTCACTTAGCCCCCAATTATTGAAATCTGTTGTAGACTCGGAGCTATTTGGTGTATCTGGGCGATCCTTGATACCTAATAAGAAACCCACATTATCAGCTTCATAGTAAAGGCTATCTTTTTCATAAAGAGTGTCACTGACTTCTTTTATTTCATGCAGTTCACCGTTGTTATCTCTGAAGAACAATGTTCCTGAGGTCGGTAGTTCAGTAATCCGCACATGCAAATCGTTGCCATTTAAGTCATCTTCAATATCCGCTATATGATCCTGAGAGTCGCCATCACCTAAAGGTTTCGTATCAGTATCAAATACAACTTGCGTCAAAGGCTTGTCAGTAACATACGTAAAGTCCTCACTGTCAGGCCTGTCATTCACTGGTGTGACATCGACGTTCACCGTGGTGGACTCCGATACCCCACCGGAGGTGACGATGTAGGTGAAGTTGTCTGTGCCGTGGAAGTTGTCGTTTGGCGTGTAGGTTACGCTACCGTCCGGGTTGACCGAGACCGTGCCGTTGGCTGGACCGTTATTGGTATCCAGCGACACCACTTTGTCGTCGCCTTCGAACGTGTCGTTACCTAAGACCTTGATGATGGTTGGCGTGTCTTCCACAACCGTCGCGTTGTCTGCCACGATGTCTGCCACAGGCGCTACTGTGAAGTTCACCGTTTGGCTAACGCTTTCGCCGCTTGGATCGGTGGCCGTAAAGGTCAGCGCTTCTGAGCCGTTCCAGTCCGCGGTTGGAGTGAACGTAGCAATACCGTTGACGATCGCCACTTGAATGTTGCTGTTGCCAGCAACGCTGAAGCTCAGATCGCCATCCACGTTATCCACATCGCTGAAAGCGGTATTTAGATCGATGCTGTATGGCGTAAAGTCTTCTGCCAAGGTTTGGTCTGCAATGCTGCTTTCAACCACAGGCGTGTCGTTCACCGCATTCACGGTGACGTTAACCGTCGCTTGGTCGGTCAGTGCACCATCGGTCACGGTGTAAGTGATTTCAGCATCACCATGGAAGTTCTCGGCCGGTGTGAACACCAGTTTGCCGTCAACAATCTCGACTGTGCCTTGCGCTTCAGGTACAGACGCTGATTGGATAGACAGCGTATCACCATCAATATCGGTGTCGTTTGGCAGAACATCAATCGTCACTGGCGTGTCTTCGTCAGTAACAGCGGTATCATCTTTTGCCACTGGCGCGTCATTGACTGGCGTCACATCGACGTTCACCGTGGTGGACTCCGATACCCCACCGGACGTAACGATGTAGGTGAAACTGTCTGCCCCGTGGAAATTGTCGTTTGGCGTGTAAGTGACGCTGCCGTCCGGGTTGACCGAGACCGTGCCGTTCGCTGGGCCGTTATTGGTATC
>NZ_JAWPOM010000041.1:0-15384 GCF_033344285.1 Vibrio sp. 779(2023) | reverse complement strand
GGCGCTGGACTAAACAAAGGCCCCCTTTTAGGGGGCTCACACAAAGCCACCTTCTTTAGAAGGTGGTCATTTACTTTCTAAATTCGTATTCGAACCAATGATCAGTGATTGACTGCGATTGGCGTTATTTATTGAATTTCGCTTTTTCTTCTTTTTCTACTTGAGAGAGGCGTTTCAACTTAAGGCCTAGCTCTTTGCCTCTCGCTCTAGCAAACAAAATATTGCCAGCGAAACCGAGTGAAGTCAGTATCAGTTCCACTGCCGCAAGCCAGCGTTCACCCCCATCCACATAGAGGATGGTCAGCGCATGCAAGAAATACAGCATAAGAACAAAGTTAGCCCAAGCATGAGTGTAAGGCTTACCAGCTAAAATACCAGGTAACGGAAGTAGTAGCGGAATACACCAAGCAATAGCAAGTGTTGTGCTGCTGAGGTGAGGGTGAGGGGATAACGCAAGCTGCCAAATAGCGACCCAGGCTAATAAGGCTAAGTTGCCAAATAAAGCCAGGTAACGATAGGTTTTAGCCTGTGTACCGAGTGGTGTTTGGTCTAAAGAGTCAGACATCGATTAACTATCCTTGATTTTACTAACAGACTTTTAGTTTTAACGCTGCAGTTGCCAGCCTTTTGCCTAATTGTTGTGCCAGGCGAATCTCTTCACTGCTTAGGGTTGCCTCATGGCCTACACTGCTGGCGCCATACGGAGTGCCTCCGGACTGCGTAGTGTGTAACTCTGGCTCGGAATAAGGAATGCCCAAAACCATCATCCCGTGATGCAATAAAGGGGTCATCATGCTTTGTAACGTTGTTTCTTGACCACCATGCATCGAGGACGAAGAGGTAAAGACACAAGCAGGCTTATCGATTAAGTCACCACTGACCCATAAAGATGTAGTCTGATCCCAGAAGTGCTTTAAAGGCGCAGCCATGTTGCCAAACCAGACGGGACTGCCAAACGCTAGACCGTCGCACGTTTTTAGTTCCTCTAGAGTAACAATTGGATCAGAAGGGGAGTGTGAGTGAGGTGACAATTCTTCAACTGTACGCAAAATTGCTTGGCATTGAGGAGTCGATTCGACTCCTCTTGCTATTTGTCTTGCCAGTTGTTTTGTCGAGCCATGACGGCTGAAATACAAAATAAGGATCTGGCAATCCATTTATAAAATATCCAACACTTGCTCTGGTGGGCGACCAATTTTTGCTTTGCCGTTAGCAACGACAACCGGACGCTCAAACAACTTTGGATTTTTCGCCATTGCTTCGAATAATTGCTCATCGCTGACGGAGTCTTCGCCTAAGCCAAGCTCTTTATATTCACTTTCTTTAGTGCGCATCATTTCACGTACAGATGAAAAGCCAAGCTGGGCGTACAGCGCTTTTAGTTCATCCACGTTAAGTGGTGTGTCTAGGTATTTGACGACTTCCGGTGTAACACCATTTTGCTCAAGCAGTTCAAGTGTTTGACGGCTCTTTGAGCAACGAGGGTTGTGATAAATCACGACTGACATGGTTTTCTCCATTTCGTTATTGTAATGCCATGAATCGATCTCTTTGGATCATGAGTTGGTCGATACGGGCATCGTATCGCGCTTGCTCTAAGCTGCCCAACTTGGCCATTTTACTTGCTTCACTATAATATTGAATCGCTTTATTCCAATTTGCTCGCAATGCCAAAATTTCTGCTCGAGCAGCCAACTCTTCATCGCTACGCCCCAGCGCGTGGTAGCTCTTCGATATTAGGTGCCAGCCATTTGTATCTTCAGGATAGTCATGAGTGTATCTTTGAAGAACTCGCGTGGCTTGATCGTTTTTATTGTCCTCAAGTAGCGCATTGGCGTAGTTAATGGTCAATACTTTATTTTGAGGGTTACGAGATAACGCTTTGCGGAGCATCTCGGTTGCTTTTTCTGGCTGCTTCTTCTCGATGTATAAATCCGTCATAGCGTCCAAGTAAAACGGGTTACTTGGGTCTTGTTCCAGTAACTTTTTCAAAATTGGTTCCGCTTGAGATAAGCGTTTATTGTCTAAATGCACGAGTGCTCGACCATAATCAAAAGCAGGTGTAATGTCCGCAGAGGCTTTCTTTTGGGTTCTCTCAAACCAGCTCAGGGCGGCTTGTCCATCAATGCCAGCGTAACGAGCCACAATGCGCGCGCGAGCTAGATGATAGTCTATTGAAGGCACAACACGCATTGGAGGATAGGTTCTTGCTCGCGCACGGCTATCGGTAATTCGATCTTCAGGCAAAGGGTGAGTCAGGAGCATTGGTGGCGGTTTACTCGCATAACGATACTCATCAGCAAGACGGCCAAAAAACCTTGGCATTGCTTGAACATCAAAGCCGGCTTTTGCTAATGTCGAAATACCAAAGCGATCCGCTTCTTTTTCGTTTGCACGAGTGTAGTTGATTTGACTTTGCATGTTGCCCGCGGTTGCTGCTGTAATTGCAGCCATCCCCGCTTCGGGTGAGGCAATTGAAAGTAGTAGTGCCCCCGCAAGTGCGGCTAATGTGGCCGGAGAGCGACGCGCTTGTTCTTCCATACTCCGAGCAAGGTGACGTTGTGTGACGTGCGCTATCTCGTGAGCGACAACAGAGGCCAGCTCACTTTCTGAACGAGCATGAAGAAACAACCCAGAATGCAGCGCTACATAGCCACCAAAAAACGCGAATGCGTTGATATTACGGTCGCGAATCATAAAGAAGTGGAACGGCGTTTTTACATCATTCGCATTGGCCACTAATTTGTGCCCAAGAGAGTCAATATATTCATTGATGACAGGGTCATTAACGATAGGTTTACTGGCTCTGAGCATACGCATATAGGCGTCGCCATAAATCAACTCTTGGTCTATTGAAAGCGTGCCACCAGCAGCTGTGCCAATGTCTGGCAAGTCAATGCTATTGGCATAAGTTGTCGGCGAACTGATGGCAGCAGCAAGACATAAGCAAACTAGCGAGCGAGTGCGTTTTAACATACGTTTAAAAGGTTCTCCAAAATACATAAGCATGTGGTTACAGGTCGAGAGCCTATTAACAGCGCCACATACGTTTTGGTTATCCGTGAGGATATAAGCTAACAGTAAGACCGGAAATAAATGAATTGGTTTCGTAAATTATTTTACATCCGAGCTATTTCAGCATGTGGTTAAATCATGTCAGAAGTGCTAGCACCAGCTCAAAAAGCCGTTACAATACAACCCTATCATAAGTGCAGAGCAATACAATGGAATCCATGTTACTTGATTTGCGTGAGCAACGTTGTCCTATGGCACTGTTACTTGCAAAGCGTCATGCTGCTGAGGTCTTTCAAGGAGAAGCAAAGCAGTATCATCAACTTGTCATTCAAGTGGTGGACAACAGCTCTAAACGAGACATTGTGAACTATCTTAGTGCCCAAGGGTACTCGGTTGATTGCCAATCTACATCAGAGCACTACACATTGACTGTCTTCAATAAGGAATCCGCATAAGATGTTTGAAATGGTTAGTCGTTGGTATAAACGACGTTTCTCTGACCCTCACGCAGTAAGTCTCGTCGCGATCTTGCTGTTTGGCTTTATCACCATTTACTTCTTTGGACACTTGATTGCGCCATTACTTGTCGCGATCGTTTTGGCTTATCTACTTGAATGGCCAGTTGTCAAAATGTGTCGTATGGGCGTGCCGCGCACTTTGTCGGTTATTATCGTGATCTTGGTCTTTGTCGGGTTAATGTTAATTGCGTTGTTTGGCTTGGTTCCGACGATTTGGACTCAGGTCGGTAATCTAATTAACGATATTCCGAACATGTACAACGGGCTACAAAAGTTTATTGTCACATTGCCAGAGCGCCATCCTGAACTAGCCAATTTAGAAATAGTAGAAACCGTGGTGACGAACGCCAAAAACCAAGCACTGGGGCTGGGTGAAAGTGTCGTCAAAGGGTCGCTTGCTTCATTAGTTAGCATTGCAACGCTAGCGGTATATTTGATCTTAGTGCCACTCCTTATCTTCTTTTTGCTTAAAGACAAAGAAGAAATGCTGCGAATCGCAAGCGGTATTCTGCCGAAAAACCGTAAATTGGCGAATAAAGTTTGGCATGAAATGAACGAGCAGATATCAAATTACATTCGCGGTAAAGTGTTAGAGATTTTAATCGTGGGCGGTGTGAGCTACGTGACTTTTGCCCTTTTAGATCTTCGTTACTCGGCGTTGCTTGCCGTAGCCGTTGGTCTGTCGGTTTTGATTCCTTATATCGGTGCGGCGGCTGTTACTGTACCTGTTGCTATCGTTGGTTTGTTCCAATGGGGTTTAACGCCTCCGTTTTATTGGTTGTTGCTTGCTTACGGTATTATCCAGGCGCTGGATGGTAATGTGTTGGTTCCTGTTCTGTTTTCCGAGGCAGTAAACTTACACCCAGTTGCTATCATTGTGGCTGTATTAGTCTTTGGTGGGCTGTGGGGTTTTTGGGGGGTGTTCTTCGCCATTCCTTTAGCGACATTAGTCAAAGCCGTATGGCATGCATTACCAAGCACGGAAGAAAACGAACCTGTCGAACAAGAGTAGTTGTTACCAAAGGTACGATGGTTAAAAGAAAGCCCAGCAGTTTGCTGGGCTTTTTGTTTGTAGAAAAACAATAGCGTTTAAGCGTTTTCGTTTAAGTAGTTTAATACGACTTCGTGGTGATCTTTGGTTTTGAACTTGTTGAACACATGTTCGATCACGCCTTCTTCATTGATCAGAAAGCTAATGCGGTGAAGACCGTCGTATACTTTGCCCATGAATTTCTTTTCGCCCCAAACGCCGAACTGGTCAGCAACGGCATGGTCTTCATCAGAAAGCAGAGTGAAGTTTAAATCATCGCGCTCGATGAACTTGCCTAGGCGCTTTACAGGGTCGATGCTTACGCCGAGTACCACCACGTTATGTGCATCGAGTTCAGCTTTGATGTCACGAAGGCCTTTTGCTTGTGTAGTACAACCCGGCGTCATCGCCTTAGGGTAAAAGTAGAAAAGTACTTTCTTGCCTTTAAAGTCTTCAAGAGAAACGGTATTTCCGTCTTGGTCGAGCAAAGAGAAGGCTGGCGCTGGCGAGCCTGCTGTCAGCGTATTCATTTTGATTTCCTTTACTTTATAGTGTGTTTTTAATGAAATTCAGAGAACCTTGTACGTTGAGCGACTTACAAAGTTCATCGAAGTCTTCTTGTAACTGCATCAAATTAAAATCCGCGCTTACAGATGCAGTAATCGCAATGTGAAACTGGTCAGAATCGAGTTGAATTTTCGACTTGCTGATGGTTTGCGCGCTAAGAGAGTCTAAACCAATCTGCTGATCAGCGAAGAACTTAGTAAATTTTTCAGTTAACCCAGGGCGGTCTTCAGACTCAATAAACACTTCCATGGTGTAGCTGTTATCGAGCAGTTCGTGCGCCGCTGTGCGTTTCATGATCGTAATAAGGTCATGTTCTTGGCCAAGCAGGGGCAATTGCGTTTCAACTCGAGTCACGCTGCTGGCGTTCCCAGTCAGGAGCATGATCAGCGTAAATTCGCTGCCAAAGATAGCGATACGGCTATCGACTATGTTACAACCAGCTTGAGTAACGAGCTGTACGACTTGGTTACAAATGCCTGGACGGTCCGTTCCAACTGCTGTAAGTACCAGATGTTGCTTCATAAATGAGCTTCTTGTCCTTTCTTCAATAGAGAGATGTTAGCACAGATATTGCGAAGAAATATCGAGCCAGTTCTTTTTAGTCTATAAAAAGCAGGAGGATGTTGAGGGGAGTGGTGGGAAATAAACAGTAAATGCAGGCTGTAGGATAAACAAAACGTTTGCATGATGTGCTTGCCTATTGTCTGGCCGTTTTATTCACTTAGATCTGACTTGGCTAACAAGACCAAAGAGTATATTTTCCTTGCTTGTGCTCTTCAGTATTTTCCAAATCACTGATAGATTCTAAAGTCACTCGAAAGCCCAACACGATTATCAATATTGCCGTTAATCAAACCAAATAGAGCAATTAAGTTGCTAGACCTCTAACAACTGGTAATTATTCATTCATTTGTACTTTGTAAGCGAGTTTACGCTCTTGTGTTTTTCAATCGCATTACAGTACCATGCAGAAAGAGTTAAATGAGGGAGATAAACATGTTTTCAGGAAGTATCGTAGCGCTGATTACGCCATTCAAAGCAGATGGCGAAGTAGACTTTGACGGTCTGCAAAAGCTAGTAGAGTACCACGTTGAAGCGGGTACAGACGGTATTGTGGCAGTAGGCACAACAGGTGAGTCAGCGACACTGACCATTGAAGAGCATGTAAAGGTCGTTAATAAAACTGTTGAGTTTGCCGACGGTCGCATCCCTGTGATTGCTGGCACGGGTGCAAATGCAACCCATGAGGCAGTAACATTTAGCAAATTACTGGCTGATTCTGGTATTGCTGGCTTCCTGAGTGTGACACCGTATTACAACAAACCAACTCAAGAGGGTTTGTTTCTACATTACAAGGCAATTGCCGAAGCGAGTGATGTGCCTCTAATTTTGTACAACGTACCAGGCCGTACTGCTGTTGATATGCAGCCAGAAACAGTGGCACGCTTGTCAAAGCTTGATAATATCGTAGCTCTAAAAGATGCAACGGGCGATTTGGAACGAATTGCAATTCATCGTGAACTTTGTGGCGAAGATTTTATCTTACTAAGTGGCGATGATGCGACAGGGCTGGATTTTGTGAAACTTGGCGGCAATGGTGTTATCTCGGTAACGAACAATATTGCAGCTAAAGACATGGCAGACATGTTCCATTTGGCAAGTGAAGGTAAGTACGAAGAAGCAGAAGCGATTAACCAACGCTTGATGACTCTACACAAAAACCTTTTCATCGAAGCAAGCCCTATCCCAGTAAAATGGGCAGCGCAAAAGCTTGGTTTGATTGAAGAAGGTGGTTTGCGTCTTCCTTTAACTACGCTTTCTGAAAAATCGCAGCCGATCGTCGAGCAGTCGCTAACAGACGCCCATATTTATTAAGATTGAGCTATTAAGATTGAGTTACTAGGATTGAAGTTCATACTGGGGGCCAAAGCGCCCTCGGTGTTTTAGGAGTATAGATGAAGCTTTCAAGCCAGTTAGTGTTAAGTTCATTAGCTGTATTCGTATTGACTGCCTGTTCAGGTGGTGCCAATCAACGTCGTCAAGCAAAAGATGACTTCGAGTATTTGAACTCCCCAAATTTGGGTGAGTGGAATGTCCCACAGGGTGCACAGCCTCAGTTTTACCCTAACTACGAGATCCCTCAGGGTAACTACGCTGGTGGTGTCGGTAAAGATGTCGACATTCGTCCACCTCAACAAGTCCTAGAGCTTATTCCCGGTGCACGTTTGGACCGCAGCAGTGATGGTGAAGTGACACTTTGGCTACTTCGTAAAGATGAACTAGATAAAGTTTGGCAAACGGTGCAAAACATGGTCGCGGCTAACGAGATTCCAGTTGAAAGCCAAACAGACTCTCGCATCGAGACAGGATGGGTGACTTGGGATTCGCCAGATGAAGAGCTAGAAATTGGCAGCCGATATGAAATCGTACGCGCTGAAGCAAATGGTCGACACGGCTTTAAGGTGAGCCTTATTGACTGGCGTGAAGGCAATCAAGTGAAAGAAGTAACGGCGACCAACCGTGAGCGCTACAATGTGTTCATGACGAACTTGGTCACCGCTCGCTACGATCAAGAAGTGCGTGAAGAAGCACAGCGTAAAGCGCAAGAGTTGGTTAAACAGATCCCAATCACAATGGGTAAAGACCGCAGCGGACTTCCTGTGATTATCGCGCGTGCGCAATACAACATGCTTTGGCAACGTCTGCCTAATATTCTACCTAAGATGGGCTTTAAGATTGAAGAGCGTAGCCAGTCTCAGGGCACAATCACTGCGAAATATGCATCTCCGGATGATGAATTCTGGAACGATATCGGCGTTAAACCAGTGGAGTTAGCCGCTGGTAAGTACACATTCTTACTTGGTGATTTAGGCAACCGTACGTCTATCAATATCACCGACTCCTCTGGCAAGCCAGTAGAAGAAGAGTTTTTGAAATCACTAGCGCCTGTATTGGCTGCAACAGTGAAGCAGTAAACAAAGCGAGCTTAACGCGGCGTGTTTACTTAATGATAGAAAAGGGACCTAGTGGTCCCTTTTTTGATGTTTAGATTAAATGTGTCGAGATGAAGCTGGTGAGTAACTAACGAGGCTCGTTTTTGTTTTTATCTTCTTCAGCGTAGCGCTGTTTATCCAATGTGTTCAGCTTATCTAAATCGTTCTTACGGCTTTTATCCATCTGACCAAACTTCATTTTTGCGGTATATTTGAGTGCGGCAATATTACCAATGACCACGCTCAACACTACAATAATAATGACCCAAGGATTGGTTAGTATTTCTATCATAGAGCCTCCGGCGGCGTGATATTGTGAATAAATTTGGCAACGACGTTATCCAAATTATTCAGTATGACGTCAATCCCTGCAATGTTGTCGGTCTGATTTTGTTTAATCAACTGGCTTCTGAGTACATCAAGCGTCAACTGCTCGAGGCATTGCTGCCCGACAGCGCGGTGACTAATGTGCCAAGGCTCAATCGAAACGCCACCTAAATCGTGCTGATAAGGAAAGAAGAAACCGAACCGACCAAGGTTGGCTTTTAACCATTGGTAGAACGCCTGCTGGTGGCCTTCGAGATACTCCCAAGGTTCCAACTTGAGTTTTGTGTCAGCAGGCAATAAATTGCGCGCATAGACATCAAAATCACAACCCCAATGATGACGACTTCCTCCGGGCAATGCCGACCAGCGCAAAATGGCCATCAATTTCTCTTTGTCATTTAACTCTGCTTTATTCAAAGGGCGGGAGTTGATGTCGAGAATTGGCAACTCACCAGAAAACTTCCCGTTCCAGATGGCTTTTTGGCGATTAAAGTCACGAAAACCACTGGCGATTTCCATTTTGAAACCTGCTTCTGTTGCCGCTTCAATCATCTTTAGCAGATCGTCAGCCACTTCAGGGTGGAGTAGAAACGCTTTTTGCCCCACTAGTGTGGATTGAAGATGAGAATCAGTGATTCCGGTGAGTTGCTCTGGTGTCATTGTGTTCTCGCTGATTACTTCGCCAATAGGTGTTTCAACGTGTTTTCGTACATGTCCGTCAACTTTTCAAGATCGTCGACTTTCACACACTCGTTCACTTTATGAATCGTAGCGTTAACAGGACCTAACTCTACGACTTGACCTCCCATTCGAGCAATAAAACGACCATCAGAAGTACCGCCAGTTGTAAGTAGCGCTGGCTTCGTATCATTGACTTCGGCCACAGCAGCTACAACCGCGTCTAGCAGTGCGCCCGTATCGGTCAGGAATGGGTCACCGTTGAATGTCCATTTTAGGTCGTAGTCCAGCTCATGCTTGTCCAATGTTTCGGTAACACGCTGAACAATTGCGTCATTGTTAAGCTCAGTACTAAAACGTAGGTTGAACTGAACATGGAACTCGCCAGGAATAACGTTAGACGCACCAGTGCCAGCCGATACATTCGGGATCTGGAAACTAGTCGGTGGGAAGTAATCATTCCCTTTGTCCCATTCTGTCGTCGCGAGTTCATGAATCGCGAGTAGAGACTCGTGCACTGGATTGCTGGCTAGGTGAGGGTAGGCCACGTGACCTTGTGTTCCTTTTACCGTTAAATCACCAGTGATGGATCCACGGCGTCCATTTTTCACTACATCGCCAACCACGTCGGTGCTGGATGGTTCACCAACAATACACATATCGATGTTCTCACCACGTTCCATCAACGTTTCTACAACGCGAACGGTACCATTGATAAATGGTCCTTCTTCATCTGACGTAATCAAAAAGCCAATTGAGCCTTTGTGGTCTGGGTTTTCTTCAATGAAGCGTTCGACAGCAACGACCATAGCAGCTAGCGACCCTTTCATGTCAGCTGCGCCGCGGCCATGCAAGTAACCATCAATAATGGTCGGTTCAAACGGATGTGTATTCCAGTGTTCCAATTTGCCAGCTGGTACCACATCGGTGTGGCCAGCAAACGCAAATAGCGGCGCTTCTGAACCACGTCGAGCCCAGAAGTTCGTGGTGTCTTCAAATACCATCACTTCAATTTCAAACCCGAGTGCTTTTAAGCGCTCGATCATCAAATCCTGACAACCTGCGTCTTCCGGCGTTACGGACTGTCTACTGATCAGATCTTTAGCAAGTGCCAATACTGGACTGTCTGTCATCCTTGAGTATTCCTTTATTTAAGAGTTGAAAATGCTAGCGTATTGATCAGCTTTAAAACCGATATGAAGTTGATCATTCACTTTTAAAATTGGGCGTTTAATCATCGCAGGGTTTTCTACCAAAAGAGCGATGGCGTTTTCCTCGTTAAGTGTGTCTTTCTGCTCTTGAGCTAATTGGCGGTAGGTTGTGCCACGTTTATTGAGCACCTGTTCCCAACCTAAAGCGCGACAAAATTCACTTACCATTTCTGCATCAATGCCTTGCTTACGGTAGTCATGGAAGTCGTAAGCAATATCCTCGGCTTCTAACCATTTCTTGGCTTTTTTGATCGTATCGCAGTTGGGAATACCAAACATGGTAATCGACATAGTCTTTCCTTTTTCTTTGTTCTATTTTTCACTGGCGCGGTTAAGACGCACTTAAGTGATTTGGGCTGTTAAAGCATCCTATCAAGAAGCAATCAAACTGACAAAATGCGGTGGAAAATATTTTCAGATAGATTGAGATAACTAATGTCACATAACTTATTTACGATGAATGCGCTATAAATCGAATAAAAATTCGTCTAAATCAAATGGAAAAGTCGAGTTATTGATCAAACGCAACACCTCGCTGAGCAAAAACGAAATAATGAATCAGCACAATTTTAGGAGGTGTCAATGGAATTGAGTCCTGTTTTTGCAAGGCGGCTATATTTGGCCTTGTTGGTGGAAAACCTAGAAAGGCCGAATGTGCCAAAGTTGATCGAAAAAACGGGGTGGCCTCGTCGTACTATTCAAGATGTACTCAAGGCGTTACCTGGGATCGGCATTGAACTCATATTCGTTCAAGATGGCCGACGTCATAATGACGGCTATTATCAACTTTCAGATTGGGGGCCTTTTGATAGCCAATGGGTTCTAGAGCGGGAGAGAGATATCGCTAGCAGTCTTGGATTTCGTGCATAAGCCAGCAATTGCTGGCTTTTTTCATATTCAGGCCTCATCCATTGCAGCGTTAGGCGGAACCCAGCACGCTAAATGAAGTGATAAAATCTTGTGGGGAAACCATAAAAACGGTGTCCGCATCGATAGCCGCTGCATTGTTTTTTAAATCGTTCATCGCGCCTTGCATCATCGCGTCATTAGTCATGAAAATGTAGTTATACCAATGGCCTTCACTTCCGGTGACTTCGCCTTTGTATTCGCATCGCTCAGGGTCGAATTGCGCGTCAATGCGAATATGAACATCTTGACTTTGAGCATGAGTAAGGTGAGAAGGCATCGTGCAACCCGTTAGAAGCACGACAAAAAGTCCAAGTAACAGGCGTTTCATTAGCTATTTCCCCAATACTATGTAAGCAGCAAAGCCAATCCAGCTCAGAACAAGTAGTGTCCAAGGCAGTTTGCTTGATGAATGGTTTGGCGCATCGTCGGTGATATTGTCTTGTTCGATAATCTCTTCATGCTGACGTTGTTTTTCACGTTGCTGTTTTTTCTTCGCTTTATCGGCTTGGCGGTTGCGCTCTTTTTGTTGTTTCTTATATTGCGCGATGCCTTTTTCGATACCTTGAGCGATAAGCTTGGTTTGCTCTTTGGTTTGCCCCGGTTTCTGCGTGGATTTGGCAATTCTCATCGCTTCGGCTTGAGTTTCTTGAGAAGGCACAGGGGTGGCAGGAGTTCTTTTTTTCATGTTTCTCATCAACGTCGCTATAAATCTTTGTTTAGTTTACCTGTGTAAGGTGCTGAAATGAACTTCAGTTCTCATCTTTGTTGGCTTGCAACTCTGAAACGATAGGTTAAAGTGACGTTTTTATCACATAAAGAAGAAGATGTTGTGCGCTATTCGTTTGACCAATATGACGCTCATGGATTTTTAAAGGCGCCGATCATTTTATGGGTGGGATGGATGTTTCTTGTGCGTTCATGGGTGGTGTTTGCCATGGCTGGTGTAAGTCGTGATAGTGGCAGTAAGCTACTCGCTATTGTTTACCCAGATTCAAGTACGTTGTATTTAGGTTTGGCGATGGGCATTCCAAGTTTGCTTCTTATGTGGTTAATGGGGCTTCGTCATCCCGACAGAGGATGGGTAAACAGAATTACTCGCTATGGTCGCGAGATCACTTTGATCTTGTGCGGTATTCAACTTGCTCAGACCATGTATCATGTGTACCTAGAACATGGAGTGTTTAATTGGGCAAACGCCCTTACCATTACCTTATTAGCTTGGTTTATGATCTATCTTCTAAATGGAAGATGGGTAAAAGACTGTTTTCATGTGCCACAATTGGCGCACGATGAACAGCAGCATTCAAAGAATTAAAAACAATAACTTCCCACTCTGGGGCAAAGTAATAGAGGAAACCTCAATGTCACAAGCTCAAACGGCGATCGTGCCAGAAGCCGGGCCATTTGCACTGTACACTCAACTCAAAGTGAACCAAAACCGTGAAAACGTATTAGAAAAACTGAAAGCACTGCCAAAGTTGGTGGAAGAGTTAAACATTACCCAGCCGGGTGCAGCGCTGACGCTTTCTATCGCATTCACAAAATCGTTTTGGGAACACCTTAATGTAGACGCGCCAGAAGAGCTTATTGATTTTACTCAACTTGGCGAAGGTGACATCGTTGCTCCAGCAACAGACGTAGATGTACTGATTCACTGTCACTCGACTCGTCACGACTTGCATTTTTACGTGTTGCGTAAGTTCCTAGAAGAGACGGCACAAGATGTCACCATTGTGGACGAAACATATGGGTACCGTTACCTTGATGCTCGTGATATGACAGACTTTATTGATGGGACAGAAAACCCGAAAGGGGAGGCTCGCGCTGATGTGGCTCTAGTAAAAGAGGGCCCATTTGCTGGAGGCAGTTATGTCATGGCTCAACGCTTCGAACATAACCTTGCCGCTTGGAATCGCTTGAATGTCAAAGCGCAAGAAAAAGTGATTGGTCGTACCAAACCAGACTCTATAGAGCTAGAAGACGTTCCTGCTGCATCACACGTTGGTCGCGTTGATATTAAAGAAGAAGGAAAAGGTCTCAAGATTGTCCGTCATAGCTTGCCATACGGGACGGTAACAGGGCCTCATGGCCTGCTGTTTATTTCTTACTGCAATACACTTCATAACATTAAAGTGATGCTAGAAAGTATGTACGGCGTGACCGATGGTAAAACAGACCAAATGCTTCGTTTCACAAAAGCGGTAACTGGTGCGTACTTCTTCGCTCCTTCACAAGAAATGCTCGCAGAGCTAGCCATCAAGTAAGTTCTCAGACTTTATTTCTTAAGCCCTCCAATTGGAGGGCTTTTGTTTTCTATTTCTATTCCAATCTCTTTTCAAAAAACACTAAACTTTTCTGTTACTTGGTCGATAAGTACTCAAAGCCTTAATTTTAGGACTCTTTATTCGTGGCGATCACCGTTAATACCAATGTAGCAGCACTTGTCGCACAGCGTCATTTGACCAGTGCAACGGATATGCTGAACCAATCCATGGAGCGTTTGTCTTCAGGGAAGCGTATTAATAGCGCAAAGGATGACGCTGCGGGTCTGCAAATCTCCAACCGCTTGCAATCACAAATGCGTGGTTTGGATGTCGCGGTACGTAACGCGAATGACGGCATTTCCATCATGCAAACTGCGGAAGGCGCGATGAATGAGGTGACCAATATCATGCAACGTATGCGTGATTTGTCGCTACAGTCAGCCAATGGTTCAAACAGCAAAGCGGAGCGCACTGCACTGCAAGAAGAAGTTTCTGCTTTAAATGATGAGTTAAGTCGTATTGCAGAAACGACCTCCTTTGGCGGACGTAAATTGCTGAATGGCACATTCGGTACATCGTCTTTTCAAATCGGAGCAACGGCTGGTGAAGCGGTACAAATTGGCCTGCGGACCATGCAGCCGGAATCTTTAGGTAGCTTTTCAATGAGCTCATATCAAAGAGTCAGTTCAGATTGGACGGTTCAAAACGGAAATAATGAAATTGTTATCAGCTACCGTGATAACAATTTTGAAGAGCAGGAGATCCGTATTGAAGCTAAAGCTGGCGACGATATAGAAGAACTCGCGACTTACATTAATGGGCAAACCGATAAAGTGAAAGCGTCTGTTAATGAGGAGGGGCAACTGCAGTTACTCATGTCCCACAAGGACGCCATAAAATACCCTGGACCAACCTTCAGTGGTGGCCTGGCTGATGAGTTAGAACTTGGCAAGTATGTCACCGTAAATAGAACGGTAGATAGTATTGATATTAGCACGGTCGGTGGCGCTCAGATGGCGGTCGGCATTTTAGATGATGCTTTGAAAACGGTAGATGGCAGTCGTGCGGAGTTAGGCGCGTATCAAAACCGCTTTAATCACGCGATCAATAATCTCGATAACATCCACGAAAACTTAGCTGCTTCCAACAGTCGTATCCAAGACACTGACTACGCGAAAGAAACCACGCAAATGGTGAAGCAGCAGATTTTGCAGCAGGTCAGTACTTCTATTCTTGCACAAGCAAAACAAGCGCCCAACCTAGCTTTAACTTTACTTGGCTGATGAACGGCTTTGCCCGAATTTAACGTAAAACCTGCCTGTATCGACAATTCGAAAAGAAGCTTTAGCGAAAAATGAAAGTTTTTTTGCTTTTTTATCCGCTTTGTCACGATTACCCCTCCAAACGAATTATTTTCAAAAAAATCCAAAATTTTCTCTAAAGAAAACAGGGCATGCGCCGTTAATAAAAGTAACTTTGAGAGAACTACTTGGTTTTCCGAGACGTCGGAAACCGCTACACCGGAAAATCAATTGGAGAAATCACCATGGCAGTGAATGTAAATACTAACGTATCAGCGATGACCGCTCAGCGTTACCTAAACAACGCAAACTCAGCTCAACAAACTTCTATGGAGCGTTTGTCTTCAGGTTTTAAAATCAACAGCGCGAAAGATGACGCTGCGGGTCTACAAATCTCGAACCGTTTGAACGTACAAAGCCGTGGTTTGGATGTAGCGGTTCGCAACGCGAACGACGGTATCTCGATTGCACAAACTGCTGAAGGTGCAATGAATGAGACCACTAACATTCTTCAACGTATGCGTGATTTGTCTCTACAATCAGCAAACGGTTCAAACTCGAAAGCAGAACG
>NZ_JAWPOM010000040.1:0-15539 GCF_033344285.1 Vibrio sp. 779(2023) | reverse complement strand
TGAGTAGTTTTACAGGCAAAGCCGAAACGGATGATAACCACCTACTGAAGTAGGTGGTTTAGGGCTGAAAACAAAAAACGCAGCCTACGCTGCGTTTTTTACGACAAGAAGTTTCACGTGAAACATCATTAAAACAGTCGAGTCGGCTCGCCAAGATAGTAACCCTGCAAATAATCCACCCCCATGTCTTGTGCAATGGTGCACACCTCCTGATTGTGGACGAACTCCGCCACCGTCTCCGCGTTAAACACCTGGCACAAACGCACCAACTGGGAAGCGATCTTGCGCTGTTTTAAGTCTTTATCAATATCACGAATCAAGCTGCCATCGAGCTTTATGACTTCTGGCTCCAACTTTAGGATTTCATCGATATTCGAATAGCCGGACCCAAAGTCATCAACAATGATACGCGCCCCTAAGCTTCTAAAATGACTGCACACTTCTATCATTCGGCCGTAGTCTTTGATCTGCTCAGATTCCAGCACTTCTAAACCAATTCGCCTTGGGTCATTTAGCTGGCTAATTTCATGCTCTAAAAGCATTAAAGTTTTATCACTGAGCAAATCTTGCGGCGATAAGTTTATAGAAAAGTCACCTTGCTTATCTCGCATATAATGCAACGTAGAATGAATCATGTGCCGACTTAGTCGAGTGTAAAGATGTGTATCAGAGATAATTGGCAGAAAACGCCCTGGCGCAATCACCGTTCCATCGGCTTCCAGAATACGAACCAAACATTCTTGGCTTGCCAATTTGTGGCTACCCGCATGCACAATAGGTTGGCTATAAGTGATGATATTCTGTTTGAGAATGGCTCTACTGACGCAACTTAGCCATCCAAGTTGCTCTTTACGCACATCCTCACTGACTTCAATATCTTTCGCATTACAGATATGGGTATTACTGCGTACACCGGAGCGCCTCGCTTCGATGCCTTTGAGTAAGAGCTCATCTACTGAAGCGGATGGAAAATCTCGACGACTCACTAAGCCGCCGCATAGCGAGATAGAAAGATAATCTATTTCACGTAGGCCAATTGGCTCAAAATTAGTTTGTTCTACCGCGTCAGCAAAACGCGTAAAGTGCTGTTTGATGGTCTCGCTGCTTTGATCAGCTTTAAATATGAACGCCCATTCACCAACCCCAATACTATAAAGCTGCAAAGCCGTTGGCATGCCGAAACGCTTTCGTAGTCGATTCGTAAAGTGCATTGAGAGATCTTTGAGTAATTGATCTCCCACTCGGTAGCCGTATTTTTCGTTGATATGACTAAAGTTAAGTAGCTTTAGAGTCAACAAATGCTCATCCAAATCGATGTTACTCAGCCGCTCTTGTAATGCGACCCGGTTTTGTAATCCCGTGCGACTGTCGCGTCGATAGCTTTCTTGTAACTTGCGCGTTTGGCGATCGAGTTGATATCCCATATGCGCGTTCATATGGTTGAGATCGCCGATCGCATTTCGAATCAAGCTAAACAACGGTGAAATAGAGGAGCTAACGGGCGACTTAGGCAAGTTCAATGTTTGCACTTCGTCTCCCTCTCGCATCGCTAAATACGTCAGGCTGTGATGAAGAATTTCGGGCTGACCAATACCACCATGCAGTTCCCCCATACAGTAACTACCAAACGTCGTCGCAATATCTTTGAAGGCTTGGACTTCGTCGCTGCTGTCAATAAAGTCTAACCGTGACGCGCAGTTAAAAATCATCACGACTTCAGGTTGGTGCATGGCTAACTCAACCACACCATGCCGCACTTGCTCGAGCGTTAACGAGGGATGGTTATAGCAAAATTGCACTTCGTCACCAAGACACCAGGGCCTGTCGAAGCTCATACTGCCATCAGCGTGTAGCTCCGTTACCGTACAAACTTCCTTTCGCCCTAAGCTTTCTCGATACAAAGGAAAGCTGAGCAGTTGACTCAGCGTCACGTCATGGCCATCCGCCAAGTAACGCTTGTATACTTCCAGCGCTTTCTTCTCACCTAAACAATACAAGCGCGTTCCTTTTGCATGAGTGACTTTGTGTGGCATGCCAATCGGGTTCCATTCCGAATACGCATTAGTCCATAGCTTCAAAGTATCACTGTGCAAAGCTACGGCAACCACAGCGTTATCGTAAACTCGGTTTTGATATAGCACCCAGCAGCCATCGTCAATACTCTGCGCCAACCCTCCAGAAATCACTACTTCTTCACTGGCGAAGGTTTGAAACAAGGGATAGTCACGTCGTTCAATTTGCACAGCAAAGCTGAGGATCACCTGTGAATTATGCTGCATTAGAAGAGAGCGCTTGAGCTCCCCGCCATCAATGTCAGGGGAGTAAGAGTATGTTTGTACCGCAGAAGTCAGCGTGGTTTGCTCAAATTCAATCACACTCACTAGGCAACCAGAGGTAAATATCTCCCCTTCCAGAATTACATTACGCGTACTATGCCCCATAACATGAGCATTCGGCAGCGACGACAAAACGGCGTCTGCAAGTGTGGTCGTAAATTCGCGCGATTGCGTCGACAATATTTGTACTAAATATTGTTTATCTGAGGAAGTCGGAAAAGTGACTAAAAAGTCATTCAGTTGACTGACATCGTGAACCAGTTTTGAAAAAGCTCGCATGGACCTACCACTGCCGTAACACTATCTTCACCACGACGTGTGGCGTTACTATTTTTATTTAATAGAGAATAATTTACGTGGCTTTGAGCTGCTTTTCTAGACACAAAATGAGATTAGAATGGATTAATGCGAAAGCAATTAAAAAAGTGTGAGTAACGGCTGCAAACTATTGATTTCAATATCAGGTAAAGTACGTGTTTTTGAATGGTTAATGACATTTTTATTCATATCATTAAACCAACAGGCTGCAAAACCAGCCAACTTTGCACCATGCACATCCGTGGTTAGATGATCACCGACATGCAGAATATTCTCCGCAGGAATATCCAAGAATCGCTTCGCTTTAGTAAACATATCGGTTGCGGGTTTCGCCAATCCATCTGGTCCTGCTTTAAGTACCTGTTGGAAATAAGGCGTAAGACCGATGCGGTCTAAATCCACATTACCGTTGGTGATTGCCACCAACGGGATGTGCTGCGCGAGTTCCTCCAGTACATCGAGGCTTTGCTGCGGCACTTCAAAACGGTTACGCCAGTCCAACGCAACGTCTACTGCGGCTTTCGCGGCGGCATGTGCTGCGTCTTCGTCGTAGCCTACTTGGGAGAAGGCTTGCTGAAGTTGCACTAAACGCCATAAAGTGACATCGCTCTTCAGCTCGGGTTGTTGCTGCACAACTCGCTGTTTGAGAGCAAACCAATCCGCTTTGTTCATATGAGCAACCGCTGGATGATGGTGCTTGAGCCAAGATAGCAACTCACGCTCCATGCGAACGATCACAGGATAGTTGTCATAGAGGGTATCATCTAGGTCAAAGGTCATTGCCTTAATAGGCTCGATACGGCGATAAAATTTCATACTTCGGCTCACTCCCCGTTCTTTTTGCGTGCGCGTGGGTGGGCTTGGTCGTAGGCTTGCGCCAAATGTTGGAAATCCAAGTGCGTGTAGATTTGGGTCGTCGAAATGTTCTCGTGCCCTAAAAGCTCCTGCACCGCACGTAAGTTATTGCTTGATTCGAGCATATGTGTCGCAAATGAGTGACGCAATTTATGCGGACTAATATGGCTTGCGACAGACTGTTTCTGCCCCCATTCAGCCATGCGCTTTTGCACGCTACGATGCGAAATACGCGTTCCGAGCTTA
Source organism: Vibrio sp. 779(2023) (assembly GCF_033344285.1). NCBI lineage: Bacteria > Pseudomonadati > Pseudomonadota > Gammaproteobacteria > Vibrionales > Vibrionaceae > Vibrio > Vibrio sp. 779(2023). Next base: position 11,784 of record NZ_JAWPOM010000040.1, on the reverse strand, counting down.
GATACAAACAAGGCGGGCTCACCTGGAGCGGCTAAATCACCACGAACGCGTAGCCACTTCCCAACCCACTCGGTTGCCATCCCAGAGAACGGCACTTTACGTTCTTTATCGCCTTTACCAATAACACGAAGCTCACCACTACGCAGTTGTACGTCACGTACATCCACACCCACCAGTTCAGCCAAACGTAAGCCGGCGCCATACATCAGCTCCATCATGGCGCGATCGCGCACAGCCAACGGGTCGTCCTCGTTGACTTCAAGTAATTGGCTCACTTCGTCAACATCGAGGTTTTTGGGCAACGGGCGTTTTTTGCGAGGTGCTGAAACCCCTTTGGCTGGGTTAGCCGACATCTCGCCACGCAGAATAAGGAAATCGAAAAAGCTACGCAGCGATGAGAGTCGCGTTGCCAAACTGCTGGCTTTCATGCCTTCTCGCATGCCCTTACCTGCTAATTGGCGCACCCAACCAGCATCCACTTGAGACCAATCTTTGAGCCCCATTTCAGCTAAGTGCTGCGCCATAGTTTCTAGCTGCTGTTTGTAATTGCGCTGAGTATGTAGGCTAAGCCCCTTTTCGCTTCGTAAGAATTCATAGAAGCGCTCAAGAGGCTTTTGCAGACTATTTGGCAGAGGAGTGTTGGGAGTTGTCGTCATCGTAACTTTGCCATACCAGTGTTTGAGCGAGATGTGCCACTACTAATGATAGGTGACGCAAAAACAAGGTATCCATATCTGGCTGAAAATGGCCGCCATCTTCACTAGAAAAAGCAAGCACGCCCAGAGTTTGCTGTTTCACGAGCGGCAGTACCACATAGGACCCCATTTCCGGCACTTCCATGTTGCCAAACAAAGCTTCACGATCCACTTTGCGAAGACGTCCTAAGTACGCATCTTTGCCATTTAAGTGAGTGGTCGCAAAGCGTTGATAACTTTCCTTACTCAATTGAATCGATGCGTCGCATTGACTAAACAATCGAACAAACGCACGTAAGCCCAATGCTTTGGCTTTCTCTTCGATAGAATGAATGACTTGTTTAAAGTCACCACACTTTAGAATCTGCCCCTGCAAATCCATAAATTCGTAAAAGGTGCGATCATTGTTCGCCGCAAGCGACATTAGTGTAGTGATCTCTTCCTCTAACTCTTCAATGCGCTGACGTTGGCGATTCATTTGGATGTGTACCAAAGATACCGCGCCTAAGTCTGAGTGTGGGAAAGATAAACGATCCACAAGCTCCGGACGTTGCACAAAAAAGTCTGGATGATCTTTGAGGTACTCGGCCACTACTTCAGCCGTTAAGGCATCTGCTTCTACTTGAGACAAACCGTTTCCTTTTTCTTCAACTAGCAAGACAATTGACCATCAAATACATGCGTTGTAGGTCCGGTCATAAACAACGGCTTGCCAGGGCCTTGCCATGCAATTCGCAATTCACCACCAGGTAGAGAAACCTTAACGTTTTCATCCAACAAGCCCTGCAGAATCCCAACCGCGACTGCCGCGCATGCACCACTACCACAAGCTTGTGTCTCTCCTGCGCCTCGCTCGTAAACTCGAAGACGAATATGGTCACGACTCATCACCTGCATAAAGCCAGCGTTGACACGCTCTGGGAAACGCTCATGCGACTCAAGCAGCGGACCGAGAGTTTCCACTTCTGCCGTATCCACATCGTCGACCACGGTCACTACGTGCGGGTTACCCATGCTCACAGCACCACAAAACAAGGTATTGTCGCCTGCTCGCATGATGTAAGTTTTCTCTTTTTGCTTCGCTTTGAAAGGAATTTTGTTCGGTTCAAACTCTGGCACGCCCATGTTGACCGTCACTTCCCCATCATCTTCGATGTTGAGAATCATCTTTCCTTTCTTGGTGCTCACGCTGATGCTGTATTTATTGGTCAGCCCCTTCAAGCGAACAAAGCGGGCAAAACAGCGTGCACCGTTACCACACTGTTCAACTTCACTACCATCGGCATTAAAAATCCGATAATGGAAGTCGGTTTCAGGGTCGTAAGGGGCCTCTACCACAAGCAATTGGTCAAAACCAACGCCAGTATGACGATCCGCCAAGCGGCGGATCAGGTCTTGCGAGAAAAACACGTTCTGGGTGATACAGTCGACGACCATGAAGTCGTTGCCCAAACCGTGCATTTTGGAAAAGTGGAAATGCATTTGTTGTGTGTTACTCCGGTAGAATCTGTTCCAGCTGCCACAAACTGGTCAGCTCCTCACGCTGGCGAACTAAGTGGCTTTGTTTACCGTCCACCATCACTTCTGCTGCTCGGGTACGAGTATTGTAGTTCGAAGACATCACAAAACCATAGGCACCTGCTGAACGAACCGCGAGTAGATCACCTTCTTGCAAAACGAGTGCGCGATCTTTACCCAAGAAGTCGCCGGTTTCACAAATAGGACCAACCAAGTCGTAAGTCTGAGCTTCACCCTTTCGCGGTGAAACTGGCACAATATCTTGCCATGCTTGGTATAGCGCAGGACGCATCAAGTCGTTCATTGCAGCGTCGATAATCGCAAAGTTTTTATGCTCAGTATGTTTTAAAAACTCAACACGCGTTAGCAAGATACCTGCGTTCGCAGCAATTGCACGGCCTGGCTCAAAGATCAGCTCCAAGTCTTGGTGATTTTCAAGACGACCAAGTAACGCTTTGGCGTAATCAGAAGGCTGAGGTGGTAATTCATCACGATAGACCACACCCAAACCACCGCCGACATCAAGGTGACGAATGTTAATGCCTTGCGCTTTTAAATCATCAATCAGGGCTAATAAACGGTCTGTCGCGTCGATAAATGGGTCTATATTGGTCAGCTGAGAACCAATGTGGCAGTCGATGCCTTGCACATTCAAGTTCGGCAGGCTTTGCGCGAATTTATAAACATCTGGCGCACGATCAAACGCAATGCCGAATTTATTGTCGCGAAGACCAGTCGAAATGTAAGGGTGTGTTTTCGCGTCGACATCTGGATTGATACGAAGAGAAATTGGCGCAATCACACCAAGCTCACCCGCAACCTTGTTCAAACGTTCTAGCTCTGGCTCAGATTCAACGTTGAAACATTTGATACCTAGCTCAAGAGCGCGCTTCATCTCTGCCGGTGTTTTACCAACACCAGAGAAAACGACTTTTTTCGGATCACCGCCTGCGGCAATCACACGCTCAAGTTCACCACCCGACACGATATCAAAACCCGATCCCAAACGCGCTAGCGTGTTCAATACGCCTAAGTTTGAGTTGGCTTTCACCGCGTAGCAAACCAGGTGAGGATGCTGACCCACAGCACTATCAAACGCCTTCCAATGGCGCTCTAGCGTGGCTCGAGAATATACGTAAAGAGGAGTGCCATATTGCTCTGCAAGAGCTTGAAGTGGGACGTCTTCGGCCCAAAGCTGGCCATCATCCTGATAGTTGAAGTAATCCAAAATTCGCTTCCCTTATTTTATTCGACTGCTGAACCCTAATTTCACCCTAAGGTGCGGTTATTTATTGTGATTGCTCATTCTGTTGAGTGTCATCTGGAATGTATAGTGAGCCAGACTGACCACACCCCGCTAAGGTCGCGGCAACCATCACAAACAACACAGTAACTAATTTTTTCATTTCGCATATCGTGATTATTGAATCAATGCCCCCTATAATCGCACCACACTCAGGAAAAGCAATAGGATAGACGGATGAACGATACTGAATTTCATCAACTGGTGGATGCGCAGATGCAAATCATCGAAGAATCCATCGATGATTCAGGCGCAGACATTGATTACGAAGTCACTGGCAACGTAATGACATTGGAATTTGAAGACCGCAGCCAAATCATCATTAATCGCCAAGAGCCGATGCATGAGATCTGGCTAGCGTCCAAATCTGGTGGTTTCCACTTCAAACTTATTGAAGGTAAATGGACCTGCTCAAAAACGGGTATGGAGCTATTTGAAATGGTGAAGCAAGAATGTGAAAAGCACGCGGGCGAAGCCATTGATTGGGCATAATTCTGGTCAATCGTCACCAAAACAAAAAGAGCACCGAAGTGCTCTTTTTGTTTATTGATACGGGTTTAATTACGCGTTCACAGTTTTGGTCGGGCGACTCGGTGAACAACCGTCATTACGGTAAGGAATGATATACGCATTCCCCTCTTCAGGGTGAATAATTTGATAGTACTGAGGCAGGTTAAAGTTAATAAACTTAGACGCGACGCGACTATCGTCTTTTACCGACGTGTAGAAGCTGTTTACAGACGAAATCATTTCATCTTTAGAGCCGCTAAATTGGTGATACACTTCCACTTGATTTGACTCATCCAACACATAAATATTGAAGCCATCTTCGTTATCTTCAAAGAAGAACTGCACCAGACCTTCACTGGCAAACCCATCCACCGCTTCCGGCATTTGATATTCTTGCTCACGATCGAGCATTAACAGCGGCGAGCCTTTGAGTTTGTTAGTAGAAATGCTGCGGTAGAAATCGATGGAATTTTCTAGCTTCTGCACCGACACACCACGACGTTCAAAGAACAACCCATAAGTCTGGTTACCAAGACGCATCGCTTTAAAGCGGCGACGTTTCTCTTGCTCTACTGGTTTCAAGCGTAAGTCGATACATTCAGCTAAAAGCTGGTAAACCATATTACGCATCACACCACGCATGTTCTTCGCATAGCAGAACACATCCACTGATTCTGGTGGCAACGCATCTTGGTGCATTTTGCCCAAAATGGTTTTCAGTGCATCCAGCATCGCCGTTTCCCCTTTGAAATGCAGCGTACGCACTTCATGCCAAGAGTTACGGTAAACAAGGTCAACACTGCCGACTAAATTTTTATGTTCTGGACCAAAGCTAAAAATATCGGTGTTCTTAACATCCACTTTCAACGAACGACCAGAAAGTTCAGACGTCGGATCATTTTCAAAGTTGATGAACATCGCAAGCTGGCTTATTTCACAAGGACTCGCTAGCGCCTGCATAGATGGACGACGCTTACGCAACGCAAAAGTATTTCGTAAGTCACTCACCATTTGGTAAAACTTATCAATATCTAGCTGCGCTTCACGTACCACGGCATGTAAACGAGTCGATTCAGTGATCAAGCCATTGAAGAATGCCCAAGCAACCAACTTACTCAAGTATTCATGATGCTCTAGATATGGTTGCCCCAAAATGCGGTGCGCAATAAGCGGTTGTTTATAGAGGTACCAACCAGACTTGTTCACTCCCCCTTTTTTCACTTCGATAAAGCTCAAGTCAGGCTCGTGCAGATCAGGTGAAATCTGTGGGTTTAGTAACGTTACTTTGCCCGGCAATACTTCAAAAGCAGCGTAGAGTTTACGGGCCAAAATACTGATGTCTTGCGGACTGATAGCAGAAGTGATGTCGTTACGACGCGCAAATTGAATCAAGTTACGGTAGCTTTGCATCAACGCATCCAGCAATGCATGATGTACCACCTTCACTTGTTCAACCTTCCAATTACGGCGGTCATCGAGCTCTGCAACGACACTTGCATCCCAATTCCATTTTGCAATCATATCGCTCAGCGCTTCACGGCGCCAAGCTACTGAGCCAACATTCGGCTCACGAGATAATTTTTCATGGGTTTTGAGATAGAAACAGCGACGCACCAAATCCAAACGTGTATCGTCTTGAATTCGCTCTAAGTAACGGGTTACTTTTTCCAACATTAAGTAGTACGCATCCATGCCATAGAGATCAGGCTCATGGGCAAAGAAACGACGTTTAGTGTCGATGCTTAACAATTGAGTATGCGGGTATTCCCACGAGTAAGCTTCTAGCAAGATGGCTTTTAATACCGATTTGTAGGGAGAGTCGATGCTTTTGTATAACTGCCACAAGTTCGAACCGAAGTATTCTTCAGCAGGAATGCAGTTCAATTTACCAAAGTCGATCCATTCACTACAATCGATGTAACCATCACTGCACAATTGAGAAACGTACTCGTCGTAACACTCTTCCATTTCTGGCGGCACGATTTGCCATAACAAACGCTGTCCGGCAATACGCACCGCACTACGATAGAATTCATCTAACAAAAGTAAGTGCTGAGATGAACCACAGTTATCACCTGTCATCTCCTCAGAATGATTGCTTCTAAAGCGCTCTTTATCCATTAAGAAAAAGTTCGCTTCCACGCCTTTGCTTTGTGCCCAATCCGTGATGAGTAGGCATTTATTGGTCAATAACTCGCGTTCGTCACAATCCATCTCTGGTGAAATACACACCCAAATATCCAAATCACTGGAAGTACTTTGACCAATCGAGGAGGTACTGCCCATGGTGTACAAACCCAATATAGCGGGCTTTTCTACCGTCTTGAGCGGCTGACCAATGGCAAGTTGAATATCATCTATGAATTGTTGCTGAATGCTATTTAGTTCAAGCCCATGCACACCAAACGGGACATCGGCATCATAATAGCCAGGAATTACAGGATGGTTGTAGTTCAACAAGGCAGGAATCAAGTGGAAGACTTGCTGGCTTTGCGAATCCATAAGCGCCAACGCGCGATCAACTCGCTGCTGATTCAAATTATCTAGTCGCTGGATGATTTTTTGGGTGTAAGCCTGCAAGGGGAATTCCTTGGTTGAACAATCACGAAAATCTGCTGACGTTTTAAACCAAAACGGCTTAAAAACGTGATCAATTTAACACTTTTATTGGTGCGGGTAAAGCTTCACGCCCGTGTATCACTCCGGATACAAAACCATACTTTAGTCACAAAATTAATCGCGCGGTAGTGTCGCTCTTATTACCTATTACTAATAATAGTCCTTAGTCTAATTGAGAATCCAGTCACACTATTTTCATAACGTCATGTAATTCCATTCATAGCCTTCAGAGATAACGAACTAACAGTAAGCATTTCTTGATGAGAATGGTAGGATAAACCCAAATCCAAACAGCATTGAGAAGATCATGACACAATCCACACCGATTCGCATTGCAACTCGAAAAAGCCCTCTTGCTTTATGGCAAGCTTACTTTGTTAAAGACGCCCTTCAAGCCGCTCACCCAGGCTTGGAAGTCGAGTTAGTAACCATGGTGACCAAAGGTGACGTGATTTTAGATACACCACTAGCAAAAGTTGGCGGCAAAGGCTTGTTCGTAAAAGAGCTTGAAATCGCGATGCTAGAAGGACGTGCAGACCTCGCCGTTCACTCAATGAAAGACGTACCCGTCGATTTCCCAGAAGGCCTTGGCCTCGTGACCATTTGTGAGCGTGAAGATCCTCGTGATGCCTTCGTCTCTAATACCTATAGCCACATTGATGAGCTCCCTCAAGGTGCCGTGGTTGGTACTTGCAGTTTGCGCCGTCAATGCCAACTGAAAGAATATCGTCCGGACATCATCATCAAAGAGCTTCGCGGTAATGTGGGCACTCGCCTTGGTAAGTTAGATGCGGGTGAGTATGATGCAATCATTCTTGCTGCGGCTGGCCTTAAACGATTGAAGCTTGAAGAGCGCATTCGTAGCTTTATCGAACCAGAGCAATCACTACCAGCGGTAGGCCAAGGTGCTGTCGGTATTGAGTGCCGCCTTGACGATGAAAGACTGCTTAAGCTGCTTGAGCCACTTAACCACCAAGACACCGTAGACCGCGTTTTGTGTGAGCGCGCAATGAATCTGACCCTAGAAGGCGGCTGTCAGGTACCTATCGGCAGCTATGCCCTACTAGACGGCGACAACATTTGGCTACGCGCATTAGTTGGCGAACCAGATGGCAGCGAAATTGTTCGTGGTGAAATTCGTGGCCATCGTAAAGATGGCGAAGCATTAGGAGTGCAGCTAGCCAATGAGCTGCTAGATAACGGCGCTCGTGAAATCCTAACTAAGCTGTACGCAGATCACGAATAACCATGGCAGTGTTGGTCACTCGGCCGGGAGAGCAAGGCAGCGCGCTTTGCTCTCTGCTCGAAAGGCACGGCATTTCCGCATATCACCATCCTCTGATCGACATTGTCGCCGATCTCACGGACACGCACCTCTCTAAACATCTACATCAAGCTCAAATTGTTATCGCTGTTAGTCGACATGCAGTGCAATGTGCACAGCAAATCTTAGCCAGCAACGGGATGTCATGGCCGAAACAAGCTATTTACCTTGCCGTTGGTCAAAAAACAGCACACTATTTAAGCAAATGTACCCAACAGAAAGTACACTATCCCCAAGTCAGTGATAGTGAACACTTATTGCGACTGCCAGAGCTCAACAATGTGGCACAACAACAAGTTCTTATCCTTCGTGGTAACGGCGGAAGAGAGCTGATCAAAGATGCATTGGTGAGGCGTGGCGCAAAAGTTCACTATAGTGAGACTTACAAGAGAGAATTCATCCCATTCGATCCAGTAAGCTGTATCTCACTATGGAAAAACCTACAAATTAACCAGATTATTGTCACCAGTGGTGAACAACTGGATTATTTGTGCAGCCAATTGACGTCGGAGCAATTGACTTGGCTTAATCAACAAGAGTTGTATATCCCCAGTCAGCGTATCGCTGACATCGCAATTCAAAGGGGGTTCACTCGCGTGAGATGCACGGGAAGCGCATCTAACCAAGAATTACTGGCGGCTCTCCAGCCCTAGCTACACAGGATATAGGCATGACAAGTAAAAATAACGACCAAAAAAATAACGATAAAAACCTTTCCGAAGAAACCTCATCGGCACCGCTAGTCGAAAAAACCACATCGCAGCAGGATGCGGACCTTAAAAAAGAGCAACCACAAGCGGCCGAGCCCCCAAAAACAGCAGAACCAACCAAAATCGAGTTTGAAGAAAAACAAGGCAAACGCGGTGTCAAACTAGGCACGGTCGCTATCATCTTGTCGATTATTTTTGGCGGTGGCCTCGCGTACAAGCTGCATCAACAGCAAGCCGATTACCAAGCGCAGATCGCCCAACTAAAAAGTCAGCTAGAAAGCTCTCAAGCCTCCATGAAGCAAGAGCTCAGCCGGGTACAAGAAGAAACCATCGAGAAAGCAACGACCGTGACACACAAAGCGGAAGTGGTACTGGGACAGCAACAGAAGAGCATTGAAAGCTTACAGCTCGCCGTTGCCGATGTGAAAGGTCGTCGACCAAACGACTGGCTATTAGCGGAAGCCGATTACCTCGTCAAATTAGCCGGCCGTAAACTGTTCTTAGAGCATGACGTAGAAAGCGCAACTCAACTGATGGAAAGTGCAGACCAACGCATTGCAGCGCTGAATGACCCTAGTCTCGTCAAACTACGTAAAGCAATGGCGAACGATATCACCAAACTTCGCACTATCCCGCTAATTGACCGTGATGGATTGGTACTACGCTTAACTGCCCTGCAACAGCAAGTAGACAAGCTCCCTCTCGCCAATGCACTGCTACCTGAAGCTGAAGCCGTAGAAAACACTGAAGTATCTGAAGATATCGCAAACTGGCAAGATAACTTAATGACCTCTTTGAAGGACTTTTCAGAAAACTTCATTACCTTCCGCACGCGCGATGGTAACGTCATTCCACTGCTTTCTCCTGAGCAACACTTTTACCTGAAAGAAAACATCAAAGCCAAATTGGAAACGGCAATAAAAGCGGTGTACCAAGAACAAGGTGAAATTTACACCACATCTCTAAAAACAGCCGACAAATGGGCATTAGCTTTCTTCAACCAAGACGATAATTCCGTTAAAGAGTTCAACAAAACGGTTAACCTGCTAAGTCAGCAAAATATTCAAGTGGAATACCCAACAAAACTGCAAAGTCAGTCTCAACTATCAGATGTCATCCGTGAACGCCTACGTCGTGAAGTCACAACGATGACAGGCATGGAGGATAAGTAATGTTTCGTCTTATTTTCCTATTTGTTGTACTAGGCGCAGGACTATTTGTTGGCACCCAGTTTTCTGGTCAGCAAGGCTATGTACTCATCTCCATTGCCGAGAAAACGATCGAGATGAGCGTAACGACATTAGTGGTTTTCGTTATCGCTGCACTCGCAGGTCTTTTTCTGCTTGAGTACCTGATTAAGAAGTTAGTTTATGCTAGTTCTACAACATGGAACTACTTCAGTGTTCGCAAAATGCGCCATTCCCGCCGATACACCAATGAAGGCATTATTAAACTTCTAGAAGGTGACTGGAAAGGTGCTGAGAAGAAAGTAACTCGCTGGGCAAATCATCACGATATGCCGCTGCTTTGCTACTTGGTTGCGTCTGAAGCCGCACAAGGCCAAGGTGATAAAGCAAAACGAGATCACTATCTAGCGCTAGCGAGCCAACAAGAGAACGCCCATCTCGCAGTAGAACTGACTCGAGCGAAACAATTTATCCGCGACAACGAGTTCGAGTCCGCTTTCGATACCTTGCAATCGTTAAAAAGTCAGTATGCGAGTAACTCTATTGTATTGAACTTGCTGAAAACAACGTACATGCAGCTAAAGTTGTGGCAACCTCTTATTGACCTCTTGCCACAACTAACCAAAGCAAAACTCATCACGGAAGAAGAACATGCAGAGCTGATTCAAAAGGCGCAGTGCGGCTTACTCCATGAAGTAGCGCAACAACAAGGTAGCGAAGGGCTAATCTCCCATTGGAATAGTCTCTCACGTAAAGTGAAACAAGACACAAACCTCGTTGCCTGTTTTGCTCGAGAACTCATCACACGAAAAGCTGATGCAGAAGCCTTTACCGTGCTAAAAGAAGCATTAAAAAAACAACCTGCCCCAGAGCTTTATCAACTTCTGCCAGATCTAAACCTGCCAGATACCCACCCTGTCGTGGTCTTCTTAGAGGGAGTAGTGAAGAAAGAACCGGATAACGCCGCTGCCCATAGCGCATTAGCGCACTTCTATTTCCGTCAAGAGAAGTGGCAAGAAGCCCAGGATCACTTTGAGATCGCCTTAAAGCTTCGCTCTGACGTCTCTGACTATGCATTCCTAGCAGACACACTAGAGAAGCAAAATCTAACCAAAGCTGCTCACGAAGTCTCTCGTAAAGCTCTCACGCTCGTACAGAATGACTAACTTAAGATGACCTAACCAAGCCGACAGCTTACCTGTCGGCTTTTTTATTGCCTGCTATTAACCCTTCAGTCCTTACATCAATATGTTTATCAAATTCATTGGTTCCCAAGTAATTTCCAACTTCCTAGCAACTCACTATCGTTTCACTTTCACTCTTCTCTTTTGACTACTCTGATCCTGTCATTCCAGCAGAATCCAAAAACAATTTTAAAAGATGCAGGAATACGTAACTTTAGCCTGTTGATGTATGGTTTTAAGACGTAGCTAGATTTAGGCAATAGAGCACACGCATCGCTAGACTGAGCAAAACAAAAAGATACATCAGTGAAACAGTGGCTATTTTAGTATGCTTATTTGTTCGGTCTATCCGGTAAAAGGGGCTAGAGAAGCAATGGTAGTGCTTTAAGAGAACGATAAGGCAATAGATGGTTCAAACACCTTAACAAAGCATCTCCAACAACCTTATCGGGACAGCATGCAGTGATGAGGATGAACAGCTTTAGAGGCAACTGCACTTCTTAGCAAAAATCAAAACGTCACAACCAATACCGATCCCAATATTACTTTGTCGAAAAGTAGATCGCATATGGAATTGATTTTTGGCAAGCATAGATAGAGTAATAAAGATGTGCGGAAATGAAAAAAGCCTCGCTATTTCTAGCGAGGCTTCTTAATAGTGGCGGAGAGATAGGGATTTGAACCCTAGATACGCTATTAACGTATGCCGGTTTTCAAGACCGGTGCTTTCAACC